>JAJRYN010000089.1 GCA_024275755.1 archaeon
CTCAAAAAGGAAGGAAAAATTGGTATAATTGTGAATACAAAAAATACTCTTCCTGAAACATGGAAAGCTGCCATGAAATTTTTGAGAAAAAATCCATCTTTTCTTAAAAAAATAATGAAGACATATCTTCCAAAAAATGCTGAAGCAATGGCAAAACTTCTTAAAAAATATAGATTCACCCCTCTTTTTATGGAAGATTATGAGAAAAGGTTTGAATTTGAGAATGGAAAAGAAGCGTTGACTTTCATAAATTCCACAGGAGCATTTGCCGGCTACAGAAAATGTTTTGGTGAAGGATATGAAAAGGAGTTTGCCAAAATACATCCTCCACATGTAACCCATAAATTTTGTATTGTGGTAGCTAAAAAAGAGTGAAAAGGGTTATAAGGCTCCACCATTTATTTTAAACATGCTGATTAATGCCTCTCCAAACTATCTTTACTGGCAGGGAAAGGTTCAGCCAATTGAGGAAATGCATAGTCCATACTTCCTTGTTATTGTTCCAGATGGCATGGATGCAAATGATGCAAGAAATAAAATTATAAGAGAGATTGGAAATGACAACAGAATCAAAGAAATAGGAGAGATTGAAACATATTCTTCTTTCTGGAAGCCGGGAATAAAAAGAAAGGTCTTTAAAGTATATACAAAACACCCTAGAAATGTGCCAGAAATGAGTGATAAAGTTTTCAAACTTGGTCTATACACGGCAGAGCATGATATCCCATATCATGAAAGAGCTCTAACAGATTTGGCGGCAAAAGGCGTGTGGATTTTTGACACAGATGGCAAAGAAAAGAAAGTGAATGCTACAGTTTATGATATAGAAATTACCAGATATGGAGAGGAAAGGGAGGCACCAATTGACATAATAGGATATTCCCGTTTGCAAATTTCATTTGCATCATCAAAGAATCTGGAGAATGAAGATTTTTTCTTCGAAATAATTGACTTGCCTGAGGGAGAAGGAGATGTTGTTCAGCTTGTGGCAGAAAATGAGAATGATGAAATAAAGAATCTGGTAGAATTTACAAAAATAATTTCCTCATCAGATATAATAAGTGGACATAACATACTGGGCTTTGACAATATGGAGATTTATGAAAGAATGAAAAGGCTCATGCAAAAATCAGAGATTCTGTCAAAAGAGGAAATACAACATTTCAAGAATTTCATTGATGTTTATACAAAAAGAGATCAGTCCTTCCATTTTGGAGTGGCAAACAATGTTGCAATTTTCTATCCTTCTTCCTTTGATACATTTCATGCTGCAAGAAAATTTTATGCACTTGATGAATACAGCTTAAATGGCCTGGTGAATTTTTTGGGAGTTGGGGTAGAGAATAGAGTGCATTTGACACCTGATAAAATGGCAATTGATGATAGAACTTTGAAATACAACGAGCAGGATGTTATTGAAGAAGTAAGAGTTTTTTTAAATTTAGTTCAGCAGGGATTGCCTTTGGCCTTTATAACCGGGATGCCCTTTGAGCTGCTTTTCCCAAGCGGTGCAACAAAAATGTGGGATTATATGGCTATGATAAGAGCAGCATATCACAAAAAAATAATGCCAGCCTTGTGCAGAGTATATGATGTGGCAAAGGGAATAGGAAAATACGGAAAAAGTAAAAAAGAGATTGCTGAGAAAGTGAGGAGAGAAGGAGCAAGCAAGGAAATTGCAAGGATAGCCAAATATGGAGATGAAATGCCTGACTGGGTTGAATATCCATTTCTCATATACGATGAGAAGAACAAGGATATAGCATATCATTTTCCAGGCGGCATGACCATTAAGCCTGATAGAGATGCAAACAGCCATTTTATTCCATGGTATAGTGTGCTTGTTGCTGACGTTGGGGCTATGTATCCTACTATATTACGGGCTATAAATGCAGGAGCTGATACAGTGACACTTGCAAAAAATGAGGAGCCAGATGACTGGATATGGTTGAAAAAAGTGCCACAAAAGTTTCTTGAAGAAGTAAAACCTATTTGCAGAGAAGGAAAGGAAGAATTTATTGATAAAGGAGTTTTAATAGGGGTTAAAATAGCAAAGGAGCCGGGGGTTGTTAATTTAGCCATGAAAGGAATAATGGATTTCATCAAAAAGCTAAAAGAGGAAATGAGGGAAAAGGAAGGGAAGGAAAAGAGGATATTGAGCATGATGTATCAGTCATTAAAGGCGGCGAGAAATGCAGGAACACATGGCATATTATCTGCCCCTCTAGTTTCATGTCGCCAGTTTAATTTATGGGGAGCCGCCCTTATAACAACAAAGGGACAGCAAATATTATATGACACGCTCAAAACTCTGGAAAATAATGGTGCCAGAGTTGTTTATGGAGATACAGATGGCATATATGTTGCATGCTCTTCTTCAGCATCAAAAAGGCTCAGAAATGCATTAGGAGTGAATGAAAAAGATAGCAGATGGATTATTCAGCCAGATAGAGTAAGAGAGATTATAGATCACTGTAATGAAAAGTGGCGTAAATTACTTGGCTACAAAGAATTTGAGCTGGAAGTGGAAGAGCATGATGCAATGATTTTTGTCAAACATAAAAATTATCTCATTTTTGATGTGGAAAATAGCAAGGTCAAAATGATAACAAAAGGAAATAATTTTAAGGGAAGCGATAAACCAGATATCGCAAGGATTGTTCTAAGAGAAATAATGATGGATGTGCTAAAAGAAAATCTTGAATGGGAAGATGAAGAGGAAGCGAGGGAGAAAGTAAAGGAAGCAATAATGAAAATAACGCTTGAGAAGGTTAAAGATATTGATATTGAAAAATTTGATATGGATGCATTCACTCTTGTACAATCTGTTCAGCCACATAATAGATATAAGCCAAATCCAAATGGTTCCCCATCAGTTTATGGGGAGAGAGCAGCCGCCCTTGAAAGGTTGCTTGGAAAAATAACAATAAGAAGAAAATTCAAATTTGTTGTGACAAAGAAGCCCTTGCCTGGTATAAAAAATCCAACAAAGAGTGGAGTAAAGCCCATACATTGCATGTATCCCCTTGAATTGCTAAAAGATAGAAATGAACTGGATATGGAATGGTATAAGGAAATGATAAAGAATTATATCCAAGGAGCATTTGGTCTGCCATCTTTGGAAAAGTGCAGGCAATATGGCTTAGATAGATGGATGTGAGCATTAAGATAGAATAAAAGAAAGTTGTTGATTTATAATAAATGAAATGCTGTCAATATATTTTCATCAATCTCGGAATAAAGGGAAAGGTTTTAAAATTCATATAAATTTTAAGGAAAATGATTGAACTGCTAGGGAAGAAGAAAATGCATTTTTCACTGATAGATCCTGATAAACAACTGCCGAAAGAGGCAGGCAGAATAGCAAAGATTTGCGAGGAATATGGAAGTGATGCCATAATGGTGGGGGGCTCGACAGTGCCAGATAGAGAAACATCATATAAGACAATTGAAGAAATAAAAAAGAATAGCAAGCTGCCGGTCATAATATTTCCGAATTCTGCAGATACAATAGCACCAAATGCAGATTATATATTTTTTATGGATGTGCTTAACTCCCCAGATATGGAATATAAAAGACAACAACATATGAAGGGAGCAAAACTGGTTAAAAAATGGGGGATAAAACCGATTCCAATGGGATATATGGTGATAAGCACAAGTAAAAAGCCTACGACTGTTGAAACAAAGCTCAAACTGGATGTGATAAGAGAAAATGATATTGAAAAGGCTGTTGACTATGCCATATACGCAGAATGCATGGGCATGTGTTGCGTATACCTAGATGCTGGTTCAAATCCGGATAAACCAGTTCCTGATGAAATGATTATGGCTGTGAGAAAAGAAATAGAGATACCAATAATCGTAGGAGGCGGCATAAGAAATGGCATAGAAGCTAAGAAGAAAATAGATGCAGGAGCAGATGTTATTGTTACTGGCTCTTTAATTGAAAAAAATATTGAAAGGTTGAAAGAAATTATAGAGGCAATAAAATCAGCATCTTCCTCGTGATTCCCCTTTTTTAATACCTGTTGCAATTAAATGCGCCACTCTTATTGGCTCAGGTATTGCTCCTCTTATGATTGAGAGTTTTATTATGTCTTCAACATCTTCCTTGCTTAAGCCGGAATATTTTACATATGCTGGATATCTCAGCTTTATTTCCTCTGTTTCCTTCCTATTTATTATTTCCCATCTTTCCCGCCAGTCATCAAAATGCTTTTTCAATGCTTCCTTTATTTTTTTCATGTCTGGCTTATTTCTTGTTATTGTTATAACTGGCAGCCCTGTTTTTTTGTAAATTTCATGGCCATCAATAACATTAAAGCCACCTAATGCAATGCCATCAATCATTATTATTTTAAGCTGCTTTCTGTGCTTTGTTTTCTCAACCATCTCAATAATTTTTTGGGTTGCATCTTTGCCATCAACATCTATTGTTGTTTTCAATACGCCTTCTAAATATGTCCCGCCTCTCATTACAACGCCAACAATATCAACCTTTTCATCACCAAAAGAAAATGGCATATCGTCTATCCCCAGTATTCTAATTTCCTTTTTCATTTTAATGGCAGATGCCCAGTAATTTTATCCACTTTATCTTCTTCGCCCGGACCTATTGCTAATGCTGTGAGGGTGCCAGGCTTTAATTCAGTCAAACCAGCGTCTCTTATAATGGCTGTTGTTAATCTAAGTGATTTAGCTTTACTTTCCAGTTTTATTATTTCATTCTCCTCTGCCTTCAAAACAACCTTTTTCTGTCCCTCTTCAAGCCATTTTTTAACTATGTTTGGCTTTTTTGCATGTGCTTTGAAAGCACATTCTACTGCAGCATGAGCGGCCTGAGCTGCTGTTTTGCCGCATGACATTTCAATGCTGTCGTTAATCACTATGGCCATTTTGAGCATTTTTCCATCTCCTTGCAAGTTCTTCAGCCTTATCCCACTGAACTATTCCTTTCAAATGGATTTCATTATCTTTAAGTTCAACATGTTTGAATGGAATGGCATAAAATTTATCGCCTTTTTTTATTATAAGCAAATCTTCAAAAACTGATATACTCTCACCAATTCTTTTGCCCTCTGAATCGACGATGAATCTAGCCAGATACGAGAATTTATCCTTGAAAGGCATTATTATTAAATACATTCATTACTTAAATGTGATGCGATTTGATGCAGCCATAATAGGCGGAGGAGCAGCAGGAAATATGGCAGCATGGCTTCTGGCAAAGAGAGGCTATAAAATTGTGGTTCTTGAGAAAAAAAGCAACATTGGTAAAGAAGTATGTGGTGGGCTAGTAAGTCATAGAGTATTGCAGATGTCAAAAACTGAAGCTGTTTTAAATGAAATTAAAGGAGCATATGTTTATTTTCCAGATGGAAAAGAGATATGTATTGGCGGGGATAAAACACATGCTTATGTTATAGACAGGCAGAAATTTGATTTTGAGCTAGCTGAAAAAGCAATGGCAGAAGGAGCTATATACAAGCTAAAATTTGCAGTGAAGAAAATTTCTGATAGCAGAATAGAAGGAAAAGAGGAGATAAAATTTGATTATTTGATTGGAGCTGATGGCGCTTTGTCAGTAGTGGCAAAACAATTTGATATGGGAAGCATAGAATACATAAATGCTGTTCAAGGCAAAGCAAAAATTCATGCAAATGATGACTTTGTTAGAG
>JAJRYN010000090.1 GCA_024275755.1 archaeon
GGCCCAACCACATTAGGAATAGGAGAAACTGCATCATATACATATGTTACAACAATATATGCTGATACAACAAATACTGCTACAATTACTGGAGAAGATGAATATGGAGGATCGCTTACAAAAACAGCATCTGCAAGCGTAGAGATAATACCAACGCTTAAGTATCCATTCTTGGAAATAACCAAGACAGACAATCCAGACCCAATATATTATGGAGGAGAAATAGAATATGAGATAGTGGTTAAAAACATAGGAGATGGAGAGGCAACGGGAGTAGTGCTTAAAGACGAGATAGGAGAAGGCTTACAGTATCTCTCTGCAATACCATCTCCAGATGAAATTAACGGAAGCAATATGACATGGTATCTTGGCACAATACAGCCGGGAGATGTAATAACAATTTATTTATACGCAAAAGCTGTGGCATTTGGAGTACTCAACAATACAGCATTTGTGGCATGTGACGAAGGCTTATATGCCGAAGATAATGAAACAACAACAGTCATAGAGGATAATGAGCCGCCATATACTAAAAAGGTATTTCATGGAGAGGTACAGAATGTCTCAATATTTGGCATATACATCCTCCACTATATTCCAAAAACAACTTATATTACTCTTAAGGCTGTAGATTATCCATTAACTGGCAACTCAGGAGTAAATCACACTTATTATAGAATATGGAAATGGAACAACGATACGGATAAATGGGAGTTAATATTTGACTGGAAAGAATACTTTGGAGAAGCAATCTATCTTTACGACTTGAGAGGATATGGAAAATATGAAATAGAGTTCTATAGTATAGACAGAAGAGGAAATGTGGAAGAAATGGAATGGAATGATGTCTATGTATACGAAGAATAAAATAAAAATACTCCTCTGTCTTCTTCTCATTCTTTTTCCGCTAGCTAGTGCAATAAGTGATCCTGCAGAAGAAAAACCTACAGATACCTCTATATCAATTGAAATTGAAAACGCTGTGTTCGAAATAAAAGATTTAGGAGGAGGAATAGCTGAGATAACAATTGAAGTGGAAGGAAAAACTTCAGGAAATGTTAACCATTGTGGAATCGCATTTGTCGCATACTTCCAAGATGGCACGAATACATATGATGGATTTATTGAAGGCCCAATTTACTCGCCGTCTGCGGAGGTTCCCATCGAGTTTACCGGAACAGGGGCTAATAACAGTTGGGGAACATGGAGATTTTATAACAAACTAAAAATAGAAAAAGAGAAGATTGGGATAAATGAATCACAACTGCCTTATGTTACATCGTTTAAAATATGGGCAAGAGCGTATAGTGACGAGGATGGCATGTTCTGGAACCAAACTTACTTTGATTTGACAGCAACCATAAAGGGAAAGCTGGAAAAACTATATGAAGAAAAAAACAACCCCCCTCCATCATTCCCCCTTCCTATTATATTTATTCTTTTTATTGCAGTTATCTTAATTGCCCTTCTTATTTTTTGGAGAAATAGAAAAGAAACAGAAGAGTTTTTCAAGGTAGGGGAATATATACTGTACGAAAAAGAAATATCAACGAAAGGTGGAAAGAAGAAAAAGATGTATTTTTTCAGCAAGAAAAAAAGAGGAGATGCAAAACCATGTAAAAAACCAGAGGGATATGAGGTAGAAATAAACAAAAGAACCGGCGTCCCCTTTTTGAAAAAAGTAAAGTAAAATGAGAAAAAATATATTTATAAAACTAGTAGACATTTAGAAGTGAGGAGGAGAGAAAACGAGTAAGAGAAGAGGAATATCTGCAGAAAGAATAGCTAGAAGAATGCTTGAAAGCAAGGGATTCACAATAGTTGCTACCAATTATAAAATAAATTCTAAGGGTGAAAGCATCGCTGAAATAGATATTGTGGCAGAAAAAGATGGAGAGAGATATGCAGTTGAAGTTAAATCTGGAAAAGCTAATCTCACATCTATAAGACAAGCATATGCCAATGCTAAACTAGCTGGTTATAAACCATTATTGATATGTAAGAAGAGCGATGAAGCAACAAAAGAAGCTGCTAAAAAGTTGGGTGTAGAAATAATGGAATTCAGTGAATACCATTTACTGCTTGAACCCGAAGAACTTGAAAGCATAGTCAAAAAATGCATGGAAGAAGTTATGGAAGAATATGGTTTCATTCCTTCTTTATATCTAAATGAAAGGGTTCTTACAATCATGAGGGCCATTGCAGAAGCAAAGGATTTCAAGCAGGCGGCTAAAATTCTAAAAATAAAAGAAGAGAAACTCGGAAATGAGATAGCAAAGTTAACAAAAAAGGGATTATTTCCCTCACGCAGCCTCTCCTTTAGAGATTTGAAAAAATATTGTATTGCTGTTCTGGCAAGAAATGAAATCATAATGAAACTGGAGAAAATCGAAAAAGATATACAAGAAATAAAGAAAAAGTTAGGGCTGATTTAGTCTGTTTTTTAAAAAATTTTTCAGCATTCTGGCAGATTTTCCTCTATGAGAATATTTATTTTTCTCTTCCATTTCCATTTCACCGAAAGTTTTATTGCTTCCTTCTGCAATGAAAATAGGGTCATACCCAAATCCTTTATTGCCTCTGATTTCCTCTGCAATTTTTCCTTTGCATATTCCTTTGAAAATGTGGATTTTGTCATCATCGTAATATGCTATAACAGAAACAAACTCTGCTTTTCTATCCTCTATTCCTTTCATAAGCCTTATTATCCCTTCGTTTCCTATTGTCTTGAAAACATAGGAAGAAAAAACCCCTGGAAAACCATTTAAAGCTTTTATGAATAAGCCAGAGTCTTCAATGAAGAACTCTCCTTCAATTTTATCTTTAAGATAGTCTATTCCATATTTTGCCACTTCTTCCAAGGAGTCAGCCTGTATCTCTGGATAGGGCATACTTACCATTTCCATCTCATATCCTATGATTTTCTTTACTTCTTCATATTTATGCCTGTTACTTGTTACAAAATAAATCATGCTACCCTCCTCATATATCTCCCCCGCCTTGCTATTTCCTCTACTTTTTTTATGACCTCTTTTGCCTCGTCAAAGTTTTCTTCATATGATTCAAGTACCCATTGAAATAAATTTTTATTTTTATGCGCCGCTTTAAAGGCTTCCATGAGTAAGTGTAAATCAACTCCTCTATCCTCATTTTCTATGCTTTTTATTCCCAAGCCGAAATCGATGAAATATAATTTTTCATGCATCCATATCATATTGGATGTTGTTATATCTCCATGTATTATTCCATTTTCATGCAAATTAGCTATACTCCTGCCAATTTCTCTGCAAATTTTTTTCTGCCATTGCTGACTTTTTAAGTCGATCACATCTTTTATTCTTTCTCCATTAAGATACTGCATTACAATCTCCTTATCTTTTATCCTTACATCATATATAATTGGAACACTCACACCGGCTTTTCTAGCTGCCATCATAAGCAATGCTTCTCTTTTAGTGCGCTGTTCTCTTATCCTTTCATCAAGCTCTTTTATTCTATATCCTTTTTTTATTCTTCTCTTAACTATAACTTTTCTTCCATGCCAGTCTGCAAGATAAATTTCTGCTTCCGCCCCTCTTTTTATTATCTCCATGTTATCTCCACCTCATCTGTTCTGTAATTCTGCCTCACTTTTGTTTCTTCTAATTTCATTTTCATTCCACTTTCATGCATTAATAAGCCAGTCCATGCAATCATTGCCCCATTATCAACTAAAAACTCGTTTGGCGGACAAAAAAATCTTGCTTTTCTTTCTGTAGCCATTATTCTTATTATTTCCTGCAGTCTTTTATTGCATGCTACTCCTCCGCCCAGCAAAATCTCATCCTTTTCAGTATGAGCCATGGCTCTTTCTGCTACTTCTGCTAGCATGCTGAAACATGTTTCCTGCAATGAGTAGCATATATCTTCCAGCTTTTCCTTCTTTACCAGATGAAGGCATGCCGTTAATATGCCGGAAAATGCTACATCCATTCCTTTAACAGAGTATGGCAATGAAAGGTATTTTTTACCCTTTCTCGCTATCTTTTCTATTTCGGGTCCCGCTGGAAATGGCAAACCAACTTCTCTCCCAAATTTATCAAGACAATTTCCTATGCCTATATCTAAAGTTTCCCCAAAAACTCTATACTTTCCTTCCATGAATGCTATAACCTGCGTATTGCCGCCAGAAACATAAAGCAAAACAGGGTCAATGCATCCTGTCAATGCTCTTCCAATTTCAAGATGGGCGATGCAGTGATTTACACCTATAATTGGCTTTTTAAGCATTAAAGACAACACTCTGGCTGCTGTGGCAGCAGTCCTTAAGCATGGTCCCAATCCAGGACCAATTGAAAATGCGATCAAATCAATATCTTTTATGTTTATATCAGCTTTTTCAATGCTTTCCAGTAAAATTTTTGGAAAATGTTTTACATGATGATTTGCTGCTTCTCTGGGGTGTATGCCGCCTTTTTCGGGCTTATACATTCTTGATACATTTGCTAAAATATTGCATTTGCTACCGGATTTTTCAACAATTCCTATACCAATTGTATGAGCTGTTCCTTCTATACCTAAACAAATCATAAACTCTTGATCAGTTCCGCTATTTCCTCTCTCTTTTCTTTTTCCTTTGGCAATGCTATCGATGCTTTCCATTTTTTAGTTCCATCCTCGAGATAATAGCCTCTTGAGATGGATATGAATTCGTTTTCTCCTTCGTCACTTATGGCTCTCTTTCGTGCAACCTCTATAAAATTATTCCTCCCAAACTTTATTTCCTTTCCTTCTATTATTTCATATTCCACCATTTTATCAGGCTTAATCATTTTTTCAAATTTAAATATTGTGTTATATGCTGACTATGCTATTATGAAAGCATTTACCACATCAGTTGAATTAAAGCCACTTTTATCATATGCTATAGCTTCCAATACATGAGAACCAAAGTCCTTCCATGTCCAACTGTAATTATCTCTTAATGTTTCCTTTAACCGTCCATCAACATAAATTTCTACTCTATCTATTCCACTTTCATCAAATGCTTTTATTTCTACCGTTTTCTTTCCTATTATCACTGTTCTCTGTATTTTTATTATCTCTCTATCAAAAATGTAGAGATATCCCTCTTTTGGTGAAATTATAGAAACGGAGGGTGGGCTATTTTCTGGAGTATATGCTGCTACCGCATCAACATAATATGCCATAAACGGATTTTTATCAGGAGGATTTGCATATGCTGTATGTGCGGTTGAATTAAACAGAACGGCAAAAATCGCAAGATTATTTACATCATCTACATCTATATCTGGATAGTGAGACTCAGGATCCCAGTTTATAGAGATAAATTCTTCTTCATATGGATCTAGAGATACATCTCCAACATATGCAAATTCAAGAAACGCAAAATGGTATTGATCAGCAGAATAGTCATCCCACCTTGAATTTATTTCTGTAACATATACACGCAGAACACCATCATATTTTCTATTTTCTTCATTCAGCATATTCACTCCTATGAATAATCCATGCTGGCATGGACACTGAATCCAGGATGCATTTACATACATTTCAATATTTGGCCTCTCTCTGTTTAAACTCTCCTGTATGGCTTTTTCATATGCTTCTCTGTTTGCCTCCAAAACAACTTTATAGCCACCATCAAGAAATACAGTTGGATACCAGTAGAAATTATAATCATTCTTTATTCTATCATATGCAAATTCATTTTTATCTCCTACCATTGTGACATAGTAAAATGGATACTCATGGCTGCTGTATATATCAAACAAAATTTCGTTGGCAGGCGGACAATCGGGGCAATAAGAAGCTGATGCCACCTCAGCAAAAACTGCAGCATTTGCAGATGGCAAAAGCATTGCCGCTATAGCTGCAATAATGTCGATAACAATTGTTAATTTTTTCATAATGAAACATCTTCTCATGCTATATAAAAGTTTCTTTCAGAATTTTAACCATATTTGAAAAGACTTGGCAGAGGTATTTCATTTTGCTTATTTCATACAGAATTTTAAAGAAAAGAATATATTGTGTTTTTACATGCAAAATATAATGGGTGAAATTGAGAAAACTGTTGAAAAGATTCTGGAAAATAAATACAAGGATAGTTTGAAAATCATAAGAATGAGTAAAACATCTCGCGAATTGCTTGAAGAATTGAAAAAAGAGTGTCCTCATGTGCCAGAAAAAGAAATTATAAGTTTATTCAAATCAGTTGCAGCAGGAACAAAAATGGTTGACTCTGCTATCATAGCAGCTGCTCATAATATGGAATATAATGCTACACATCCTTCGAAAAAGGAAAAAACGTGGCTTGATAATTTGTTTACTAAAGAAGCAAGAAAAATAATATCTCCAAAAGAATTAATGAAAGATAAAAAACTGTATAAGGAATTTATTGATTATATAAGTAAATTGGAAGAAAAATATGATAATGAAGATCCACCAGATATTGCAATTCTGAGAAGAAGAGTCACAGCCTTTCTTAAAGAAAGGGTGAAGAAGAAATGAGAATTGAAGAACATCCAATACTCGACTTTAAAAGAGGCAGGGAAATCTATTTCTATTATAATGGAAAGAAAATAAGGGCATATGAAGGAGAAACTATAGCAGCAGCATTACATGCAACTGGAGTAAAGGTATTAAGTAAAAGTTTAAAGCTGGAAAGGCAGCGAGGTTTCTTTTGTGGAATAGGAAAATGTTCTTCCTGTTTAATGAAAGTGGATGGAGTGCCAAATGTGAGAACTTGCATCACTTTAGTAAAAGACGGAATGGTTGTCGAAGATAACGACATGGAATTGCCTGAAAAAGAATACCCGAGATGTAAATTTGAAAAGATGGAATGTGATATCGCAATAGTAGGAGGTGGGCCTGCTGGACTAAGCGCAGCAATAGAAGCTTCTCAATATGCAGATGTTTTGATTATTGATGAAAACCATCAGCTAGGGGGGCAGCTTATAAAGCAAACTCACAAATTTTTCGGCAGTAAAAAGCAGAGGGCAGGAACGAGAGGAATAGAAATTGCCAAAATACTGGAAGAGGAGGCAAGGAAAAATTGCAGGGTGCTGCTTAATACAAGCGTAATAGGTTATTATGATAGAGGATATCATTTTCTTGCAGCAGTGAATAGAGTTGATGGAATAATTTATGAAATAAAGGCAAAGAAAATTATTTTTGCAACTGGTGCCCAGGAAAACATGCTTGTTTTTGAGGGCAATGATTTGCCCGGCGTTTATGGGGCTGGGGGGGTGCAGACTTTAATGAATGTTTATGGCGTGAAGCCTGGGGAGAAAGGGATAATAATTGGTGCTGGTAATGTTGGCTTAATTTTGGCATATCAGCTTTTGCAGGCAGGCATGGAAGTAGCTTGCATTGTTGAAGCATTGCCAAAAATTGGGGGATATTTTGTTCATGCTGCAAAGGTAAGGAGATGCGGCATTCCCATTTATACAAGCCATTCAATAAAGGAGGCATATGGAAATGGTAGTGTAGAAGGGGCTATAATAGCAAAGCTTGATGAAAACTGGAAATTCATCGAGGGAAGTGAGAAAGACATAAAATGCGATTTTATTTGTCTGGCAGTAGGCTTAACGCCAGCTATAAGGCTTATAGCTCAAACAGGGGCTACTATCTCATTCATAAATGAGGCGGGGGGATGGATTGCATTGCATAATGAATACATGGAAACAACTAAGGAAGGCATATATGTGGCAGGAGATTTAGCCAATATTGAAGAAGCCTCAACAGCAATGATAGAGGGAAGAATAGCTGGTTTACATGCAGTCCATACCATAAAGCAAATACCAAACTTTGAGGAGAAAATCAGAGAGTATATGGAAGAACTGGAGATTTTCAGGCAGGGTTAGTTTGGAGCCCGTCCGAAAAAGGCAAAAGAAAAAATCATGGAGAGATATTATGAAAAGGTGGGAGAGAGAAGGAGTAGCTGAACTGGAAGACCTGAATTTGCCAGATGAAGAGCATTTGAAAAAAGGAGTTGCTATAATAGAATGCATACAGGAAATTCCCTGCAATCCATGTGTTGATGCATGTCCTACTAAAGCAATTTCAATGGAAAATATAAATGCCTTGCCAGAAATTGATTATGATAAATGCGTGGGGTGTGGGAAATGTGTTGAAGTCTGCCCTGGACTGGCGGTATTTCTTGTTAAGGTTGTTGATGATTTCGCTTTAATAACATTACCCTATGAATTTTTACCTTTGCCAGAGGAAGGAAGCATAGTCAAAGCTTTAAATAGAGAAGGAAAGGAAATATGTGATGCAGCAGTCAAAAAAGTGAAGAAGGGAAAAACAACCATTGTTACAATAGAATTGCCAAAAGAATACGCGATGGAGGCAAGAAATATAAAGGTATAAAGCAAAATAATTTTTATTTAATGCCCCTTTTATCATTTTATGAAAAAATTTGCAATTTTGGCTGTCATTATTTTCATATTCCCTGCAAACGCCTATTTTTACACCAATGATTCATGGAATCTGGAATATGACGGATATCATGATTGTATAAGAGAATGGTGGAATGTTGATGCATTTATAAAAGCAGATAAAAATTATAGTATAACAGCATCATTTGAATATGAGAAAGAAACAGATGCCGCCAATCTATTTTTTACAATATTTGACTGGGATGAAAAAATTGTTTATGATCTTGGCTCTTACGGCGATAACATCTCCGCCTTACAATGCGAAGGGAAATATTCTGTGAATTTGACATATGAAAAATCATGGATGAGAGGAAACTATCCTTCTTATAAAGTCCATTTTGAAAATAAAGATATAGTGGTTGAAATGGAATTGATAGCAGAATCAGAAGCAAAATTTGTTGTTGAAGAGGAAGGAGGCATACTTCCTATGGGTCTTGGATATTATCGTTACTTATTCATTCCAAAATGCAAAGCAATAGGATGGATTTTTATTGATGGCGAAATAAAAAATTTTGAGGGTGTGGCATATTATGAACATGTATGGGGAAACTGGAGTTATCATAATCCTTTGAAAGGGGCAACAATATCTCCTTATATTAATTTAGCAAGATGGTGGTGGGAAAATAAAAACATTTCATTCAATAGTTTAACTCTATCATCTAATAATCCGTTTGGCTATGACTGGGCATGGATTTCCTTTGAAAATGGATGGAGCATTTTTTATGGAGTAGTTCCTTTCTGGATAGAAGAAATACCATTTGGTGTTATGTATTTATATAATGGAGATAAAATTCTGGAGTTTGGTAGCATAAATTACGAATATTTAGACGGAGTTTTTTATGCTGGCACATACATTCCAACTAAAATAAAGGTTGTTGCTCAAGGCGAGGGAAAACTGAGTTTCATTATGGAAATGAATAATGAGCCGCATGTGTATGAAGATGATTTGCACTCCTTTTACTGGAAAAAACTGATTTTGTATGAATGCCCTGGCAATGTAAATGGCTATTATGAGGGCATAGATGGCAGAAGAATAAATTTAACAGGAAATTGTGAGATAGAGATAGAAAGGCAGATTAGTGTGCTTGAATATGCCATGTTTAAAATAACCCCATATTCTAATGGTTTTGAACTCATTTTTCTATCCTATCTTTTAAATTTTATGATAGTATTCCAGTTATCTCTCTATCCCTTTTCCATAGATTTTTCTTTTTCTAATATAAGATAAGAAGATGCCAAGCACGATGGTTATTATTATCAAGCAGAAAGTTGCTCTTTGTGCAATCCCCTTTTCAAATATTGTGTAAAAGAAGCCGGATAGCATAACCAAAAAAGAAAATTTTGCTATTCCTCCTGCTAGAATATAAGCAATGCTTTTTTTATAACTCCAGTTGTTAACGGCAATAAAAGCACCAGTATATGGCAAAACTGGTGCAATTCTGTTTATAAGCAACATTTTTTCATCCTGTGCTATCATCATGCCGCTGTATTTTTTCATCAGTTTTTGAATAAAATGAGGCAAGCCAAATTTTTTAACAATTATGTAAAGCAAGGTATTTCCCGAGAAAATTGCTATTGCAGCAATTAAAATTAACACGGCGCCCCATTCAAAAGAAGGATTTGTTGAATATATCACAAGGAGAAAAAATTCTGGCACCATAGGAAAAAACATGCTGTCCATTATGAAGATGCAGAATAAAGCAACCAACATGCCAATGTAGCCAAAGTTGCTAAAGAAAGCAATGATAGCGTCGCCAAGCATTGGCAAACAATATGCTCTTCTTTTTCTATTTTTCGAAAAATTGAAAGAAGAAATGGCTGAAAAAGTGAGAAACAATCGGCAAACCCTTCATTAATTCTAATGAATCAGTTGTTTCATAGCATTTTTTATTCTTTCTTATTCTCCTCTCCAACGATACTTTTAAAAAATCGCTTTTCATTATCATCAAAGGGCTCGTGGTCTAGGGGTTATGACGTCGCCCTTACGAGGCGAAGGTCCCCGGTTCGAATCCGGGCGAGCCCATTACGTCTGTTTTTCCATAGAATTATCAACATGATGGCAGCTGCTATAAATAAAACTGCAGATAACAGGTAAAATATTGATATGAGGATAATCCCAAGAACTGCAAATATTATGAGAAACGCAGCCGCCACATTCTTCTTTTTTGAAAAGCTCATTGCTGCCGCTGCTATGGAAACAATTATTGCGAGCACTGTATTTCCGTAAACCATATAGAGAGGCGTTCCTAAATCCTTCATCACTCCGAGACTGAGCACACGGAGGATACGTGTAAAAGCAATGAAGAGTAAATTTGCCCATAAGAAAACCAGAGATGAGAAAATCCCCACTATGCAGCCCACTATAGATATTATCTGGGGAGCTCTCTCCTGCATCAATTATATTAAATATTAAATCATTTATAATTTTCCTCATAAAATTCTCTTATCTCTTCTGCAGATGGTATTCTGCATTTTTTCCATATGTTTATTACGTCTTCCAGTTCTTTTTCCTTCTCTTGCCCTTTGAATAAATCTTGTAGATAAGATGTTCTTTCTTCAATGTCTCTTTTTATGAAAGCAACAATTTCTTCTGGAGAGTAATAACGAAGCAGGTTGAATCTCTTGGCAAAATTTTTCATTCCATGTTTTTCTTCCAGTTCTTTTGGGTGGGGAATTAGATAGCCGAATGCAGGATGTTGCAACCATTTCTCTATTTTCTTCTTTTCTACTAAATGAATTAATTTCTTTGAATCTCCAACCCTTATCTTTTCTCCTTTTCCCGTTGAAAAACCATTTATATCATGTTCTCCAACATAACCAGTGTTGGCAACAAAAAATACCAGCTTACCGTCCAAATGCAAGCGCAACTCTTCATAAACTTTTAGCTTTAGCAATGCCTGCTCTGCCTGCTCTCTTGCCATAAAATCTGTTGCTGCATATACTCTAACTCTTTCTCCAACTTTTCTTCCTTCTATAGCAGATGTAATAACACTTTCGCATGCTGAGTCTAAAGCAACAGCCATCTTTGCATCTATTATTCTGATTATTGGCTCAAGAATATCGAATCTTCTGAAACTAAGTCCTTCTGCTTCCAGATATTTTTCTCTGCCCCAGTTTTTATTTAAATCGCTGAATTTGAAAATAAAGCGACCATTTGTCGTTCCACTCTCTTTATAACTGCAGCATTTTAAGCTGCCTACCTTACCAACAGCAACAGGTACTACTACTTCATATCCTTTTATTATTTTCTTAACATATTTTACGCCTTCGCAATCAATATTTAATGCCAAAACGATAGCTCCTTCCTTTGACTTCATTAATCCCTTCCACTCCGGGCTTTTTTCATTCAGCCCCTCTGATTTTGCGAAACTTGCTGCTTCCAGTCCAACTAGTGTTATCCTTGCCACTTTTCCATTCTCATAAATTGGCAGGCCAACCAGAGCATCATCCTGCTCAATGTCATTGCCTACTGTCAAAGTTGTTTTTCCTGTGCCGCTCAATCCTTTTAAAATCCTCCCATTGCAGCAGCCAGCATGATACGAAATCAAGCCATCCTCCTCTGCTTTGTTCCATACCATCGTCAAATTTGGCTTCTTAAAAGCTCCTCCGAAATAGTCGATTCGCAAATTGATTACTTTTCTCACATCTCTGTCCATTTCGGTAAAATCGTATAATGTAAAAGGCTCATTTTCATTGAAATCCGGCCAGAAATTCTTTATTTCCTCAATATACTCCAGCGGAAGCTTTTCTGGAATGATGTAATTGAAGCATGAAATTTTTATATTCTTTGGAGGGAAAATCATTAACTTTCCCATCCATGCTATATAAGCAGAATGTGGATTTTCTATGCTCGTTGTTATTCTTATGCCCACTTCATATTCATGCTCACCCTGTACACCATCCTGCACGATTTTATTTATGCCATCAACGTATCTTTCAATAACTTTAAACAATTTCTTTCCAATTTCAACATCAAAATACCTCTGATTTTTTCCTAGTTTATAGCCATCTGGAACCATGTAAAAAACTCTATCTGGCCTTCTCCCTTTCTGTGTCGATGCAAATAAGTATTGTCCATCTTTTGTTATAACATAGTAAGGCTTGAGGAACTCTTTGAAGAAGTCGTCGCTGGGGTTTTTAATTTCCATGATTCTAATAAATTATTCATATACAATATTTTCCAGGAATCTTTGGAAACGGTGTTGTATATTTTATATCCCTCAGCCCACAAATATATCTTGTTAACCTTTCTATGCCTATCCCAAAACCAGCAGATGGCGGCAAGCCACGTTTTGCAATCTCTAAATAAAAGAAATATTCCTTCGGGTCCATTTTGCTATCCTGTATTCTTTTAACTATCCTTTCATATTTGTATTCTCTTTCTCCTCCAGATAAGGCTTCTCCAAATCCTTCTGGATAAATCAAATCCATGTCAGCAAGCCATCCTTCTCTGTCTTCAAATTCTCTATCATAAAATTCTCGCTTCCATTTTGGAAAATCAATGATCCAGAAAGGCTCTTTTGCTTCGGATGATAAAATTTCTTCATATTCTTTACCATATTCATTATATGCTTCTTCAAAACTTATTCTTTTGAATGGGCGAGAAGGAATTTTCAACTCTCTTCCAAGCTTTTCTAATTCTGGCTTACAGCACTCCTTTACTCTTTTTAATATTTCAATGAACATTTCCTCTGCTAGCTGCATCACTTCTTCTCTACTTGCTCCCTTCACCTCTAAATCAAGCTGTGTGAATTCAAATAAGTGGCGGCCCGTTCTTGCCTTTTCTGCTAATTCAAGCCTTATATTTGGAGAGAAGCAGAATATTTTATCGAAAGCAAGTAAAGCCATTTGCTTATGGAAAATCATACTTCTTGTTAGATAATACTTGTTGTCATAGTAGCTAATTTCTCCATTGAAAATTGGATGGGCCAGCGGATCTGTTACTGGAGATATGATAACTGGTGGAATTTCTATAAACCCCTTGTTTTGCAAAAATTCAGCCATTGTATAGCGTATAATACTTCCCACTTTTACAGCACATCTTACCCTTTCATCCTTCAAAAACTCGTGCAAATCTATTACTTGTAGCATATTTGTTAAAAATATACTTATTTATAATCATTTTGATGAAAATATTGTTATTTTGACGGCTATTCAACAAAATTTAAATAGAATTTTGTCATTTAGACATATGGATGAAAAGGATTTGATGATACTGGAAAAGTTGAAGGAAAATGCAAGAAAAACAGTCAATGAAATTGCAAAGGAAGTTGGATTGCCTCGTACAACTGTTGGGGAGAGAATAAAAAGGTTGGCTAAAGAAGGAGTGATTAAAAAATTTACAACCATGCTTAACTATGAAAAACTTGGGAAGCCAGTAACGGCTTTTGTTCTTGTATCATTCCTTCCAAATCCAAAGATTTCTCAGCGCGAACTAGCAAGAGAAATTGCAAGAATAAAAAATGTTTACGAAGTTTACATAATAGCAGGAGAATGGGATTTGTTGCTTAAAGTAAGGGGCAAAGACATGGAAGAAATCGGCCAACTCATTTTGGACAAACTCCGAAGCATGGAAGGCGTCGGAAAAACTGTAACATGCACATGCTTCAGTGTAGTAAAGGAGGAGTTGTGAAAAGAAAAATTTTTCACAAATGTTTTATATTCATCTATTTTTAATTTAATAACATTCTCTAGGGTGACATATAATGGCTGATGAGGGGTATTCCTATTTCTTTCGTGATTTGCCCCATTTAATTTTAATTTTCATAATTGGATTTATGACAATGGTTCTATCTTTTCCATTAGCTCTGGTTCATTTTTATCCTCCGCCAAATAGAATGGAATTCTTCCTTATTTTTCCATATTTTTGGAATAAAATATTGACATATCTCTCTGATTTAAATTGGATTGTTTCGATTATCATAATCATTGTAGGCAGCTATACATTCGGGTTTATATTTACGGGTTTCTACGACTCCATTGGTCTTCATATTGTAAGAAGATCTTGTAGGGCATTCGCATTCGTTTGGGGTTTTATTTTTAGGATAAAAAATGAGCGAAGAGGCTGGTATTATTGGGAAAATAAAATTGAACCATTTAATGATGGCAAAACCAAGAATATTAGAAATAAAGAGAGTGATAAATACAATGTCGGAACCCTTGAATATGCGGCATTGATGTGTTGGCTCAATGAACCAGATAATGCCCCTTTAAAAAATTATTATGTATGGGAATTTCTTAAGACAGTTTCATGTAAATATTTGAGCTTGTTGATTTTTTCTATATTCATGATTTTCTTTTTATTATATCTTCCTATCCACGGTTGGCAACGTTTTATAATTAAAAATTTTTTAAACGAAAATATCCTTTTGGGGAAAAATATCTATTCTTATGGTTTTATCATTGTTTTATTCATTTTTTATCTTATTCTTTTATATGGAGAATCATATTATGAATGTGCATATCGAAAAGCACGCGAATATATTATAAAGAAATATGAAGAGAAAACCGCAAATAAATATAGGGAGAAACACATAGAAGAAACAGAAACAAAACATTATTAGCCTTGTGACCAATAAGATGCAAAGTATCCATATTTTTTGTCATTCTCCTTTCCAAAAACTAAAAAATGGGCCCGCGGAGATTTGAACTCCGGACCTCTCGGTTTCTGTAAGCCCTTTGGTTTGGGGTGAAGCACTTTTCCAAAGGGCTCTATCAGCCGAGCGCTCCAACCTGGCTAAGCTACGGGCCCGCAAAATTGTATTGTTTTTGGATATATTAAATTGTTGTCATTTCCTTGCGTTTTTACGGGAAGAAGAAATTAAAAGAAAATGAATGAGGTGTTTTTGTTGTTTTTTGCTTTTTCACGAGCGAAGATAGAAAATGATGAAAAAGGAAGTTGATGCAGCATCTCTTCATACTTTAGCTGCTTCCTTTTCATTCATCTCATCAATTTCCACTTTGTCGAGCCAAAAATTTTTGCTGGAGATGTGGTGAGAAAGATAAATGAGAATGCCATCTACCACTATCATGGAGGCAATGGCTATGGAGACAAAAACCCAGTAAGCATATTGAGTGGTTTTCCAGTCGAGGTATCGTTGCTCAATGAGTAATGTTATGCTTGTTAGGATGGAGACGGTATATATTAAGGCAATTTTTCTTTTATCCTCAGCCAGATAAGGAGTGGCAATGGAAAAGAGCATGAGGAAATATTCATAGTGTATCTTCGGATAAATAATGAAGTAGGCGATTAAGCTGAGCAAAATGCATTTCCATAGCGATTTTTTATAGAACTTGATATAGATTGTGACAAGTGTAACTGCCAGAATAGCAATTAAAACTAAGCTCGGAATTTTTATTCCATTTGCATCCAGCAAACGCCACAAACTTATTCCTTCAAGCTCACCTCCTTCTCCGAGCAGATAGAATTTGAGATACCATGTAAATTCTTTGAAAGCTAGAAGCAAAAAAGGTAATGTCATGACAATTGAAACTGTTGCCATGATAGCTATGTGTTTTGCCAGCTCTTTACCTCGCTGTCTTAACAAAAAAGGCGGAATTAAGAATATTGAATGCATCTTCAGCCATACTCCCAGGGAGGAAAGAAATAAATAAACATATTTCCTTCCGGAAGCATATAAAAGCAGTAATGGAAGAATGAAGAAAAAGACGACTATACTTTCATCCTGTCTGCAAAGCGTAGGAGTTGCAAGAGTTGTTGGAACGAAAAGAAAGGCAAGGGAAGCGATAAAGGCAAGTTTTTTGTCTATTGACGAAAGAAAATGATAGATTGCTAGGACAGTGAGCACGACAAAAAAAGAGAAGTATATCTCGAAAGCCAGTGCGGAGGCACCAAAATAAACTGGGGGAACAAGCAAATAGTTTATCAAAGGGGGAGTTCTTGTGACAACATCTTTGTAAAGCAGCCCACCATTCAATATTGTTCTTGCTCTCTCAATATAAAGCTGAATATCGGTATGATCTGTTGCTGGATTATTATTTATGCTTTTATCGACAACGAGCAAATCTATGCATATTAAGGTAGCTAAAGTTACAATGCTTATTGCAAGCAATTTTTTCATGATGAGAAATAAGATGTGCAATAAATTATTTCCCAAATATTTGGGGAAAGGCAAATGAATATAAGGCAAAACTAACGGATAGGAATAGAATCAACTACTTCCTATTCATTCAGAGGGTATGCCTGCAAATGTCAGAAATCATAAATACCGCCATTCATTTATGCCTTAAATGAAAATTGTCTGCAGATGTGAGGACATAACAGAAGAAGACATAATTAAGACAATCGATGAATATGGTTGTGAAACGCTTGCAGAGTTAAAGCAGTTATTGAGGCTTGGTATGGGATATTGTCAAGGGAGAACATGTTTAATTTTAGCTGCAAAAATTCTTGCAAGAAAAACTGGAAAAACTCTGGACGAGATTATGCCGTCATTTAGGCCGCCGGTAGTTCCTGTTGAAATTGGTTTGATAGGTGGCGAAGATGGAGAATAAGGCGGAAGTTGTGATTATTGGCGCTGGCATCAATGGATGCGCTTTGGCTTATGAGCTAGCTAAGAGAGGCAAAGAAGTTGTTGTCGTGGAGAAAAATTACATTGCTTATGGCGCAACTGGCAGATGTGGAGCTGGCATAAGGCAGCAGTGGGCTACAAAGGAAAATGCTTTGCTTGCTAAGAAAAGCGTTGAGATTTTTGAAAAGTTGAGTGATGAGTTGGGCTATGATATAGGGCTGAGACAAGGGGGTTATTTAATAGCTATACATGATGAAGAGGGGATGGAGCAGGCTAAGAAAAATGTTGAAATGCAGAAAAGTATTGGATTGCCAGTTCGCATCATTTATGAAGATGAAATAAAAGAAATCGCTCCAATTCTAGATCCAAAAGGAATGGAAACTATAGCTGCAACATTTTGCCCAACAGATGGGCATGCAAATCCATTTAAAACAACTTACGCCTATGCAATAGCAGCTAAAAAGTTAGGAGCAAAGATATACAAATTTACTGAAGTGAAAGATATAAAGGTTAAAGATGGAAAAGTGAAAAAAGTTGTAACAAATAGAGGAGAAATAGAAACAAAATATGTTGTCAACGCTGCTGGAGCATGGAGTAAGGAAATTGCCAAGATGGTTGGTATAGAAATGCCGAATAAGCCGGTAAGAAAAGAAGCTTTGGTTACAGAGCCATTAAAAAGAATGTTTGATTGTATGGTAATATCCTTCAAGCATGGCATATACTTCAGCCAGCAGGAGGAAGGGCAAATATTGGGTGGAATTCCATCGCCAGAAGAAAAGGTTGGATATTATATGGAGCCAACTTTCTCATTTTTAAAGTATATGGCGTACATGCTTGGAAAATATGCCCCTCCTTTAAAGCATGTGAGCATATTGCGACAGTGGACAGGCTTTTATGATGTTACGCCAGATGCTTTGCCTATATTAGGCGAGACAAGTGTAGAAGGCTTTATCCAATGTAATGGATTCAGTGGACATGGTTTCATGATCGCTCCAATGACAGCTAAGCTATTGGCCCAGCTGATTTGCGGAGAAAAACTGGAGATGCCTATAGACAGGCTGAACATAGAAAGATTCAAGGGAGAAATAACGGAAGAAAAGGCTGTTGTAGGATAAAGGCTATTTATAACAATCAGATTTCTAGACTGAGGCGAAGATATATGATGCCAAAGTAAATTGTGCAAATATTTTATTCACTCAAAAGTGAAAAATTAGATATTGAAAAAATGTTACCAAAATTTTTATATTGGTAGCACGTTGTATTATAGAGGTGTTACCATGGCAGTGGAAAGAGTAGGGGTATCATTTGAACCAGATTTGTTAAATAAATTTGATGAATTGATAAGAAAAAAAGGATATACAAATCGATCAGAGGCAATAAGGGACTTGATAAGAAAAGCAATAATTGAAGAGGGTATAAAAACCGGAAAAGAAAAAGTTATAGGAACAATAACCATTGTGTATGATCATGACGTTGGGGATGTGACCAATAAGCTACTGCATCTCCAGCATCAATATCATTCCAGAATTTTGTCAACCACTCATATTCACATGGATGAGCATATGTGTCTGGAAGTAATTGTTGTTAAAGGTAGAGGAGATGAAATAAAAAAACTTGCAGATAATATGAAAGCATTAAAAGGTGTAAAGCATGGAGGGGTGATCGTAACAAAGACTAAAGTCTAGCATCAACTTTTAGGGATACATTTCATTCCTCTAAGCCTATTCAAGGAAAAAGCAATCTCGTATTTTCTTGGTTCAGCATATTCTCCTCTAGCAGGAAGAATCGATAGAAAACCTTTTTTATCGATTTCCTCCAAAACTTCTCTCAGACACTTTCTGTTGAACATACTGGCTATTCTGTATATAATGTCGCCTATCGCCTTCACCTGTCCTATCTCAACTATTTGCTCGACTTTGCCCAAGTCAATAATTTGTTTACCAAACTGCAATTTGTCTATTCCTAAAGCTTTTATTTTTGTCTTCCCTTTAACAACAGGATTTATTGTCTTCGCTACTGGATAGCGGTCTTTTATTCTGATTTCTTTTGGCTCTTCTTTGATTCGATGGCTTGTGAATTTTTTGGCAATTCTCTTTGCTTTTTCTGTAACATCGCATGGCTTATAACAATCCATCATTATGACTAAATCTGCAACATCAAAATATTCTCCTATACCACCTGCAACCATTATTATTGATACACCTATTTTTTTCAGTGAAGAAATCATATCAATGAGAGGTGTAATAGGCTCTTTTTCTTTTTCAATCAACTCCTGCACTCTTCTATCGCGAAGCATTAAATTGGTTGCGGACGTGTCTTCATCAATTAGCAGGAGTCTTGAACCAATTTCTAGAGCCTCGCAGATATTTGCTGCCTGCGACGTGCTTCCAGAAGCATTTTCTGTGCTAAAATTGCTTGTATCTATGCCATTTGGCAAATTGGAAATGAAGGAGGAAATATCAACATTGGCAACATATCTGCCATCTTCAGCCCTTATTTTTACTGCATCCTCCCTTGTAATAACAAATTCTCTTCCATCTTTTGGCACATGATTGTAAACCCCTTTTTCAATGGCTTGTAGCAGCGTTGATTTTCCATGATATGCCCCTCCAACAATCAAGGTAACTCCTTCCTTTATTCCCATCCCCTTTATCCGTCTGTTCGGACAATCAAAACTTATTTCCAAGCTGCTAGGACTTTCAAAAGGCACTGCATTTTTTAATGGTAAATCTTCGATACCACTTTTCCTTGGAAGAATAGCTCCATTGGCAATGAAAGCAACTAGCTCATGCTTTTTCAAATTTTTTCTTATGAAATCAGCATCTTCTATACATTTAACATGCTCAATCAGCTTTTCTTCGTCAGTATTTTTAAAAAACAAACTTTTTTCAACAATTTCTGGTAAATCCCTGAAGAAAATTTCTTTTGCTCCTCTTGCCAATATTCTTCTTCCATGAGCTGGCAGACCAATATAAAATCTTACCTCAATATTTTCTCCAGCTATCACACTACTCCTCTTGAGCACGCACTGACTAGGCCTCAAAATTGTTATCAGGCCACTTTTCCCACTTCCTCTTTTTCTACTTTTTTTGATAGCAATATCATAAAATCTTCTGTTCAAAAAGTCCTCAAATGCAATCTTCCTAGAATCATTTAAAAAGAATTTATCTGGAAAAGTGTTTTTAACAACTACTTTACATGCAGAAGGAGGAGCATATGGATCAGATTGTACATGCTCAACGTAGAGGGTAAAATTTGGAAATTCGTATTTTCCTTCTATGTTTTTGTAAGCCTTATAGCCTTTTCCATCTATTTTTGAAAGCAACGCTTTTAGTCTATTCATCTCAAACTTATATTCTAAAGAAATAAAGTATTTGTGCTTGCAAGCATGAGGCAACATTTACTTAATATTATTTTTGATTAGTATTTGTGCTTTCATTTAAGCCAGTATGGTTTGACTCGATGGGGGCAAAAAGCTCCTGCATTTTAGTGAAAACAGACGTGAAAATTGTAATTGATCCGGGCATTGCAATAATGCATCCAAGTTTTCCAGCTAGCAAAGCCAAAAAATTATACTGGAAAGAGAAAGGAAAAAGAGAAATAAAAAAAGCATGTAAAGCGGCGGATATAATCATAATTTCCCATTATCACTATGACCACTACATAAGAGATGACTTAGGCATTTACGCAAATAAGATTTTGCTTGTTAAAAACCCTAACGAATATATAAATGATAGCCAGCGGAAGAGAGCCGAAGCATTTTTTACTAATCTTTTTAATAGATTCGAAATGAAGAAAGCACGTAAAGGAAGGAAGAATAGGGAATATTCGAACCCCATGAAAAATCTGCAATTGGCATTGAATAAAAATTTTGGAGAGTATAATGAAAGGAGAAAGGAATTACTGGAAAAAGGAATGAAATGGTTTGAAAAGAGGGTGGAAAAATGGCAGCAATATAAAGAAATCCCTGAAAGCAAACTGGATAGCATTGCAATAAGATATCCAGAGGGGAAAATCTTCGGATTTGGTAAAACATTACTTAAATTTACCTTGCCGTTATTTCATGGAATAGAATTCTCCAGAGTAGGATGGATATTTGCAACGGTTATTGAATATGAAGGAAAAAAGCTGATATATACGAGCGATGTAAATGGCCCAATTATAGAGGATTATGCAGAATGGATTATAAGGGAAGATCCAGATTTTCTAATTCTGGATGGGCCGGCAACATATATGCTTGGATACACGCTTAATAAAATTAATTTGAATAGAGCTATAGAGAATGTTATTAGAATAATGAAAGAATGCAGCATAGATATGATAATTTATGATCATCATTTGCCAAGAGAAAGAAAATTCATAGAGCATACACAACAGGTATGGAAATATGCTAGAAAAAATAATATAAGATTACTCACAGCGGCAGAATATATGGGTATTAAACCTGTTGTTTTGGAATAAAGCGCTGAAACTTAAACTTTATTATCTCTACCTTATTTTCTATTCATGTACCACCTGTTGTATCCATTAAGGAGTTATTTGATTGTTAGCGGCCATGAAGAAACAGACGTTATGACTGCCGACTGGCTCACCGTAATATCATATAAGCCATTTATGATAGGCGTGGCAATAGCTCCAAAGAGATATACTCATAAGCTAATAAGACAATACAGGGAGTTTGTGGTGGCTGCCCCAACGTTAGAAATGCTGAAAGATGTGTGGATTGCTGGCACAAAAAGCGGGCCAGGCAAAATAAAGAATATGGGTATAACATTTATTGAATCCAAAAAGGTAAAGGTAAAGAGCATAAAAGAAGCTGTTGCCAATTTAGAATGCAAGGTAGTGGATGAAAGAGATTATGGGGACCACACATTTTTTGTTGGAGAAGTAGTTGATTACACTTACAACAAGGATGCGTTTGAAGGCGGTAAGCCAAATATGCAGTGCAATTTCCTTGCTCATGTTGCATTGAATGAATTTGTTACATTTGAAAAGGAAACACATAAGATATGAAAAGAATTTCTCATTGGTAACAACCCATTTCATTTTGAAAAGGAATATATAACATCCTTTACTTTTAAATCATGAAAATTGGATATCCAAACAATCCAAGAAATGATGTTATGGAGGAGATAAAATGGATTGCTGAACATTTTGATTTCATCGACTTTTTCATGGAACCTGATAAGGCATATTATAATCAGATTGATTTAAAGGCGGTTAAGCGAACTCTCGAAGATTGTGGTCTGGATATTGTGGGGCATACTGCATATTACCTTCCATTTGCTTCGCCGATAAAAGCAATTCGAATGGCAGCGATAGAAGAGGCAGCAAAATGTTTTCAAGCATTTGCTGAACTAGAGGTGGAATATGTAACTATACATGCGAACTGGCCCCCTTCCTTATTCAATGCTAAGGAAGGCCTGGAAATGCAAATAGAAAGCATAGCAATGCTGCTGGAAGAGGCGGAAAAATATGGAATAAAGTTAATGTATGAGAGCGGAGTGGGTGAGCTGGATAATTATGGTAATGTGGCAAAAATTTTGCAGGCACTGCCGAAGCTGTATTTTCATCTCGACATCGGACATGCATCGCTGCATGGAAGGGATGTATGCAAGTTCATCAGAAAACTTGCCACAAAAATAAGGCATGTTCATGTTCATGATAATTTTGGCAAGGAGGATTTGCATTTGCCAATTGGCGTGGGAAAAATAAAATGGGAAGACGTTGTAAAAGAGCTTAAAAGATATTACGATGGCACAGTAACCTTGGAGATATTTGCATCCCGTGACTACGTCCTGCTTGCCAAGAAAAAATTTGAGGAGATGTGGGGAAGAATGTGAAAAATAGACTAAACAGTTTTTAATCCATGGTTTCACCTGAAAAAGTTATTACTAATTTTTTCTTCGTAATAAATAGTGTTACAAATCAAAAAAAATTAATACCATTTTGGGATACATTTTAGGGTGTTTAAATGGATGGCAAAAAAGCTGCAATCTGGCTTGCTATTGCACTTCTCATCCTAACTGCTTTTGGAAGCGGATACTTAATAGCTCATAAAGAGGTAAAAACCAAGGCAAAAATAACGTTTATTGATGGCATTGGGAGAACAGTTGAAATTCATGAAACTCCTAAAAGAGTGGTAAGTATGGCTTCCTCTGCCACCGAAATCTTATATGCGATAGGATGCAGCGAAAATATTGTTGGCGTGGATAAATACAGTGATTATCCACCAGATGTTAAAAATAAAACGGTTATTGGCTCAAGCTATAGCCCAAATCTGGAAGCAATAGTTGGGTTGGAACCAGATTTATTAATAGCTTGGTGGTATGCAAGGGATAATTTGTTGCCTATAGAGGATAAAGTAACTGTGATGTACATAAACCCTCAATCAGTAGAGGATGTTTTGCAATTGATAAGGCAAATAGGGCTTATAATGAATAAGGTAGAGGAAGCTGAAAAACTTGTAAAAGAAATGCAGAGTAGAATAGAAAACATCACACAAATAACAGAAAATTTGAATAAATCACAGAGACCATTAGTTTATTATGAATTGTCCAAAAAAGGAAGGACAGTTGGGCAAGGAACTTTTACCAATGAACTCATTTATATGGCTGGAGGCATCAATATTGCTGCAGATGAACCTTTTAGATATCCAGATTTAACAGATGAATATATAATTGCAAGAAATCCCGATGTAATAGTTGTGGTAAGCTATGGAGCAAGTGTTGAAGAAATAAAATCAAGGGAGGGATGGCAAAACATAAATGCCATAAAGAATGATAGAGTATATTCAATAGATAGACATTTAGTTACAGCCTCACCTCGCCTTGTTGATGGCTTGGAACAACTGGCAAAGTGGTTCCATCCAGAGCTATTTGATTAAAATGTTCCATAAAGTTACCTATAATCCTAAGTTTGAGAGAATCTGCATATACAATAGCATATGCAACCATAAATGCAAGATTTGTTCCTATAAACTCATGGAAAGAAAATACAAAAGTATAGATGTTGAAAAAATAAAAAGGATAATCGAGGAAATGAAAAAGAAATCATTGATTAAAAGAGTGCATTTTCTTGGAGGAGAACCAACTGCAAATCCTTTCTTAGAAGATTTGCTTAAATTTTGTAAAGAGTTAAGTCTATACACATGCTTAGGCCACACAAATGGTTCAAAAGTTGTGGATGTAGATGAAGTAAATATAAGTATAAAGGCATATACAGAAGAGAAGCATATAGAATGCACCGGCATATCCAACAAAACAATACTGGAGAATTTTATAAGGGCGTATGAGGCAGGTATAAAAATAAAAGCCAACTCTGTTTTCATTCCTGATTTTATCGATCATGAAGAAATAGGGAGAATAGCAAAATTCATAGCAAGTATAGATAACACAATTCCTTACCACATTATAGGCTATATTCCTGTGCCTTCTGCACCATGGAGGAAGCCACGCTTTGAGGAAGTGGAAAAGGCAGCAAAAATTGCAAAAAATTATCTGAAACACGTTACTTTTTCATGCCCTGATGAAAACTTTGCAAAAGATGAAAGATATGCAAGTTTTGTGATTATCTAAAATGTTTGACCATCGCAAAAGATTGATTAAATGGGTTGCAATTATTTTCTTCCTTTTTGCCTTGCTTATATTCTCTGTTTTCCTATCTTTGATGATCGGTGTAATGGGGCCAATTGGAAAAGGCGTGCCAGATAAAGAAAAAATAGACATGGAGGAAATTTTTCATATCCTGATTGGCAAGGAAAACTATCCTTCTATTCACAAATCAATAATATTAGACATAAGATTACCCCGCATATTACTTGCAGGAATAATTGGAGCAGCATTGGTAACAGCAGGATGTGCCATGCAGGGTTTATTTAGAAACCCTATGGCAAGCCCCTATATTCTAGGAATCTCTTCTGGAGCTGCATTTGGGGCATCGTTAGCCATAGCCGTTGGCTTAAATATATTTGGGCTAAATAGTGTGCAAATTCTCGCCTTCTCCTTTGCTCTGCTTGATATATTCGTTGTTTACAATATTGCAAAGTACAAGGGGGCTGTGCCTACAGCAAATTTATTACTGGCCGGAATAGCAGTCGGCTATTTCTTCTCAGCTTTAGTTTCTTTTATAAAATACATAGCTGGAGAAGAACTTAGAGCCATTGTTTTTTGGCTAATGGGCGGATTATGGAATGCAAGTTGGGAGAAAGTTTATATGACTTTTCCATTGGCCGTATTAGGTATTTTTATTCTTTTTCTTTTTTCTAGGGAACTTAACATAATGCTTACTGGAGAAATTTCTGCAATGAGCGTCGGTATAAATGCAGAGCAAACTAAGAAGGTGATACTCATTTTTTCAACACTTATTACAGCCATATCAGTATCTGTCACTGGAATAATTGGTTTTGTTGGACTAATTATACCTCATATCATGCGTTTATTGGTTGGACCCGATCATCGCATCTTAATTCCTTCATCCTGTTTAATGGGTGCTACTTTTCTTATTTTAACTGATACTCTAGCAAGGAGTATAATTCAACCTTCTGAAATACCTGTAGGAATAATTACTTCTTTATTTGGCGTGCCTTTCTTTATTTATTTATTGAGAAGAAAAAAAATGGTGAGATGGTGGTAAGGATTAAAGTTAAGAATGTTAGCTTTAGCTATGGAAGCATAAAAGCTTTGGAAAAAGTTTCTTTTGAAATAGAAAATGAATTTGTTGGTATAATTGGACCAAATGGCTCTGGAAAAACTACTTTGCTAAATTGTATGGCTGGTATTTTAAAAAGTGATGGATGCATTTTGATAAATGGAAAAGACATAAACAAATTAGATAGAAAGGAGATTGCAAGTGAGATTGGCATTGTTCCTCAAATACCAAATATTTCCTTTCCATTAACTGTTTTTGATATTGTTCTTATGGGCAGAAACCCACACAAGAAAATGCTGGAATTTATAAACGAGGAGGACATAAAAATTGCCAATGATGCAATGAAAGCTGTCGGAATAGAGCATTTAGCCAATCGAACAATAACAGAGTTAAGCGGAGGGGAACTGCAAAAAGTCATTATTGCAAGGGCTTTGGCGCAACAACCAAAAATTCTTTTATTGGATGAACCAACAGCTCATCTCGATGTACATCATCAAATAGAAACTCTCTCCTTGATAAAAGGTTTGATTGGAAAAGGAATAACTGTAATAGCTGTTTTTCATGACTTAAATCTAGCATCATACTTCTGCGATAAAATAATATTGCTCAATAAGGGTAGAATCTTCGCTATTGGAAATGTTAATGAAGTTATTACTCCTGATAACATATATGCTGTTTATGGAATAAAAGTGAATATCATGCAGCATCCAGAATCAAAAAGGCCAATCGTAGTTTTTCCATAAAGCTTTTGCCCCCGACATAAATTATTTATTTACATCGCTATTAATAAGCCAGAATAGGTGTTAAAAATGAAACCCCAAATGGCATATGATAGGGCAATTACTGTATTCTCTCCAGATGGTAGATTATTCCAAGTGGAATATGCAAGAGAAGCAGTGAAAAGAGGAACAACCACTGTTGGAATTAAATTCAAGAATGGTATAGCTTTGATTGTTGATAAGCGCATCACATCCCGCTTA
>JAJRYN010000091.1 GCA_024275755.1 archaeon
TCAAATCCGGGTTGCTTGCCTCCATTTCCTTCTTCTTTTTCTATATTAAGTGTCTGTAGAGCGTCTCCGAACATATCCCACAATTCATCAAGTTCTTTACTTTTATACTTAGTTATATCAATGCTTTCATTCGATATTATCGCTTTGTATCCCTCGCTTATCTCTTCCTTTACAAACTCATTTGTTGCTTCAATTAGTCCTTCCAAGACATATATATTTGCTGTATCGTTGAAATATTCTATAACAAACTCGCTGTGAGGAATAATTTTAATTTTATCTCCTGCTTTGTAAGTTATTCCAGCATTGCTTCTCACAACAACTTTTCCTTGAATAACTTTAATTCCATCTTTTTCAAATTCTATTATTGCATCTCCAAACAATCCATATTCCATTGCCAAAATTTCTTCCATTGGCTCTCCTTCCAAATCAAGCAAAATGATATAAACGCCTCCTCCCTGACTGAAATCTGCCTCTATTCTCGTATTTTTCTCAATGAAAATAACGCATGCCATTCCATCTGAAACATCGCTCGCTCCATAATCTGGCTCTTCAACAGTATATTTTGTTCCATTTACGTTTATTTCAACACTTGTAAACCATGATGGCTCTACTGCAATAAGGACAGGGTAGCCATACAATCCTTCTGTTTTGCCACCATATGAATTACCATGAATCCATGTTTTGCATTGATACCCTCCATTCCATATTAAATCAACATCGGTTAACTCATCACTGCATTCTGGCTCAATGGCTTCAATGAAAGGAATTACATCATGTATTGAATATGGATAATGCTTCAGATATTTATGGCATAGCTCACATGCTCTTGCAAAAATTTCGTATGCTTTTGCCTGCGGATTGCTATACTCATGTTTTGTGTAATCAAGATACAATCCATTTAAAAGTAAGCCAGCTACAGCCCCCTCAACTTTATCTCCTTCTTTTCCATAATGACATGAGGAAGTATAATAATCTGTATCTGCAAGGAAAATATCCTCTATGAGCCCATTTTCTTTTACATAATCAACCATTAGCGATGCAAAGAATTCACTGTGCCCTTCTTCGAAGGCAAAATAAATGTTTGATTCATCGCATGTCCTTCCATGCCCTCCTCCAAGATAATCATCTACATCTTCATCTACAAAATGATATGGATGTTCTTTTATTGCATGAGCATATTCATGGAAAAGAGTGTCGAAATGTGCTGAGTTGTATGTATAGATGTTTCCTGGGGCATCACTCATATTTATAATGTTCAATGTTGGATCATATCCTGGATTTAGTCCTCTTAAATAATATATAGGAATAGCATCCAATCTTGCCAAATCAAATTTCCATGAAGTACTTACCACACTATAGAAATTACTTTCCTGCAGGAATTTATAAATATAATATCTTATTCTCTCCTCCCATGCTAAAACACTCCTTACCTTTATCTTGAATCCATTTGTTGTTTCTCTTTTCTTATATCCTTGTTTGCTCCATAAAATTTCCCATTCATCATCGACTTTAATCCAGCAATTCCTCGCTTTTTCTATTGTCACCTTTGTAATATGTCCTTTTTCATTTATTTCAACATTACATTCTATAGTTGCAGAATTTGGAAGAAAATCATCATCCTGCACTCTGTCTATATATTGGGTATTATCAGTATAAACATCTAATTTTATTCTGAAATGTCCATCCCCAGTTTGATTTATCAAGCTTATATCAAAAACTTTATCCATGCTTATCTTTCCATCTTCAAAACTATAACGTATATACTTTTTACTTCCCGTTGCCATATGTTCTACAGTCATATTAAAGGATAGATGATAAGAACTGCTTCCACAGGTTACATAATAATAATCTTCCCATTCCATGTAGTTTGCTTTGCCATCCCATACATCAAAATAATATTCCAGATATATTGTAATGTCTGGGGGCGTGTATTCTTCTTCCTCTTCTTCCTTTTCTTCTCCAACATATTTTTGCAGGACAGAAATTATAGTATTTACTGCATTGGAAAGATAGTCCTTAACATGTGTTACTCCAAATGATTTCATTTCTTCAATGCTTGGGAAGTAACTATCTGGGTCTTCTGGATATGAAATTTCGGCATCATGAACATAATTTTTCCATAAAAATGCCTGTAATTCAATATATGCTGTAATGTAAATTGTATAATCTCCGCAATAAACAAGATATTTTCCACCTGCCAAAATCCATCTTACCCACTGTACAGTTTAATATTGGGTAGGAGGCTCGGTATAATCTTTTTTGATGGTAAAATAAATAACATGTTTATCATCCTTCTCAATAATATCATAGTTTCCTACATAAGCCCAGTCAAATTCTCCAAGAATTGAATCTTTTTCTACCAATATATTCACTTGCATCTTTACATTATGCTCTACGGTTGCAACATATGTTTTGCCATCAGGTGTCTCGCCAATAATTCGATAACCATAACCAGGGGTATATGTTGAACCTCCAAAATATGCTCTATATTTCTCGCCTGACACTTCAACTTCTACAGATCTGCCCATCTGGAGTGTGTTTCCAACTATAAAATTAGATGGCACAGGAATTTTTTCTGGTGTGGGCAACAATTCCTCCAATGTTTGGGTCATTTCCTCATCAAGAGAAGCTCTGCTATTGCTACATACTAATAAAAACACAATAAAAACTGCAACAGGAAGTAGCAGCCTCCTCATAGGCATACCTCCTTGTTAAATTAAGATTTGTATATATAAAAATCTTGTGGAGGAGATTGCAAATCTTTGAATTATTTACTTCTCAAACATCTCTTACCATTTTTAAAAGAATCATCAGCAAAATTACATATAGAAAGTGTGGTAATCCGATAAAAGGCATTTTATCTCTTTCATTCGCTTCTTTCTCTTTTACACTTGCTCCAATCATTTTTGTATAAAGGAAATTGACAATCCATGGGAGAAATTCCTCCATTAAATACCATGGAGCATGCCCCTCTCCTTCTAAAGGGTGAAGTTCACAATATACGCCGACTTCTTTGCATCTATTTGTTATATTCAACGCCTCGCTGAATGGCACTCCTTTATCTTCCGTTCCATGAATTATGCATACAGGCGGCTCTCCAGCATCTATCCTGCTAACATTATCATAAAGCCCACCCCACAGATCAACACATGCAGAAACATTAGAGGAATATCCTTCATTTCCGCTATTCCCTTCGTATTCTGACTCTGTCAGATATGTAGCATGTAATGCTGTTATGGCTCCTGCTGAGCCGCCCACCAAAGCTATTCTGCTTTCATCTATTCTCCATTGAGAAGCATGTGCCCTAAAGTATCTTACTGCTGCTTTAGCATCATGCATTGCCTGTGTTATGGCATGCTTTGTAACATTTCCTGGCTTCTGCAAACGATAATTTATAGATGCAGTAACATATCCTCGTTTGGCAAAAGTTGTGCAGAGATACACCCACTGTTTATCTGCTTTATCTCCGCCGGTAAAACCGCCGCCATGAATGAATATTATCAATGCCCTTTTACTTTCTTTATCACCATGGGGCTCGTAAATATCCATTTTTAACTCAACGAGTCTGCCAGCAAAATCATAGTTTTGGCCATACACTACATCTTTCGTTATATCCACTCTAGAAAAAATTTCGTGTTTGTATCTTATACCTATTGGAATTTTTGCAAAAGTATGCACTGGAAGAGATAGTAGCATAATGATAATGGAGAATGCAATTACAGCCCTTGATTTCATAATCTTTATTTATTCTGGAATTTAAAAATATTTTTCATTTTCTAAGCGATTCGTTTAAGCACATACTCAACTTTTTCACTGTTTCTATAAACTATTTTATCATGAGAAGGAACAAAAATAAATTTTGTTATTACCACTTCAACCTCTTTTCCATCAGATGGAGCATCCCCACATCCATTTCCATTTTTGTCATACAACCATAAATTGATATGGACATGCTCATTATCTGGCAAAGGATTATCTTTGCCATAATATGTCCACTCCTCTATTATCCAATCGTCTGGAGGATTGATGCAGTGTCCATACCAGCTTTTGAAATATATGCCATTCTCCCTCCAAGAAATGAGGTGTGTTGTGTTCTCCTGGCCCAGCATCATATTAAATCTATGTATATTGCCCTGATGATACCACGGCTGCACCACATATTGGGCATTGGGATTAGAAATATAACCCCATCTGGCAAATTCAATATCTATTTCCTGCTTATCATTTTCATATATAAAAAGACCCATAACCACATTTGGATCCAGTTCATCCACTCTTCCTTTCACAAAGAAATAGTAGTCACCGTATCCAAAAACTTCTTTAGTAAATACCTCCGCACACGTCCATTTTCCATCGATATATCTTATTTTTAAATGGATTTGTCCATTCCCATCAAGCCATACGTTGTCTGCCAGAAAGATGTTTCTGCCCGGCCCCTCATAACCATTACTTTCTCTCTTATACCATTCATAGCCTGAGAAATACAGCATTTCACTCCTTTTTGTGGTTTTTTGGGAATGGGCGGCAATGCTCAAAATAAATAAAATTGTAAAAAGAATGGCTATTTTCTTTGCATAAACCATCGAAACTTATTCATAAACGCATATAAATCTTTTTCACTTTCTCATCTAAAACGATGCAATAAGTAACATAATGCTCATTACAATCATTATTATCCATACAGCCATATTCCATGCCATAATTTTTCTTCCATCTAATGGGCCAAGAGGAATTAAATTGAAAAAAGCCAAAAACGCATTTATGGTTGCGATGGCTGAAGCAATATTTTTTATTATACCAGCACTAGCCACAATAATAAAAAGGATGGCAAGCATCATATTTGCTAATGGGCCAGCTGCTGAAATTTTTCCGCTTTCCTCTCTAGAAGGCATTCCGAAAATCATTACTGCTCCTGGGGCAGCGAAAACTATGCCAGCAAAACTTAAAAGTAATGCAAAAAGCAAGCCCTGAGGAAACATTCTGTATTCTGACCAGTAACCATATTTCATGCCTGCATATTTATGAGCTATTTCGTGACACGCGAATGCAGTTACAACAGCAAGAAGAGCAAGAGGAAAGAAGAGATAAAAATATATATATGCTGGAAAAGTCATTGCCATGGAAAAAGCAAGAGAAAGAACTAAAATTGAAATGAGTAACTCTTTAATTTCTCGCTGACTGAATCTCAAACTTGGCTTTCCATATCCATAGCCATAGTCATATCCAAATGGGATCTCATGAAAAGAATAATAAATCTTTCTTTCCATAGGAAGAAAAAAGACTATCCTTTATGAATTTTTTCATATGCTATGACTGCATTCTCCAGCATACTGGCTATGGTCACAGGTCCAACGCCTCCCGGAACAGGCGTAACAGCTTTTGCCTTTTTGGCTGCGCTTTCATGGACATCGCCATAAACCCTGTTTCCTTCTTTTTTTATTCCTGCATCAATTATTATGCATCCATTGCTCACATGCTCGCCCTTTATGAGTCCTTTTACCCCTGTAGCTGTTATCAGAATTTCAGCTCTTTTTGTATATGAAATTAAATCCTTTGTATAAACATGGCATATTGTTACGGTGGCATTTCTGTTGAGTAACAACATGGCAAGAGGTTTTCCGATTATATTGCTATGATTTATTATAACCACGTCTTTTCCCTGCAAATTTACTCTCTCATGCTCTAAAATCTTCAAGACAGCTTTTGGGGTGCAGGGTATCATCTCCTCTCTGCCAAGCAATAAATTACCAATATTATATGGGTGCATTCCCTCTATATCCTTTCTTACATCTATTTTTTTAACCAAATCCAAATAATTCATGCCTTCGGGCAGTGGGAGCTGTATGTTTATTCCTGTTACTTCCTTATCTTCATTCAACCCCTCTATTTCTTTTTCAATATCTTCCTGTCTCTTATATTCCATACCAATAATTTCATGTTCTATCCCCACCCTCTTACATGCCTTGTCTTTGAGGTGAGCAAAAAGCCATGACTCCTCATTTCCTTCTACAACAACTGTAACAATTTTAATTTCCTTCCCATCAACCTTTCTCTTTATCTCCTCCTCCATCTCCTGGGCGATTTTCCTCCCATCGATTATATGCATAATGATATTATAAGGCAAGGATAAAAAAGCTTCTGCCATGAATTAGTGAAATGGGTTAATAATTATTTCTCATACATTAGCAAAACGATGGTGTGTCTGTTTTTCAAAAATTTCTGCTGTTTGATCAATTTCGCTATTTTAAAGAGGTAGCTTTGCCATGTTTTCTCCAATTATCATGACAACCTTTTTATATAATGTGTGCATGTAAAAAGGGGATAAATATGGAAGGAACCGTAATAAAGTGGATAAATAAGAAAGGATATGGTTTTATCGGAGTAGATGGGCAAAAGGATATTTTTGTTCATTATTCCGATATAAAGAAGGAAGGCTTTATCAGCCTTAAAATAGGACAGAAGGTAAGGTTTGATGTGGAGGAGACGGATAAGGGGCCACGTGCCAAGAATGTTGAATTGCTGGAATGATTCTCTCAGATAAGGATATAAGGGAAGCGATTTTAAAAGGCGATATTTCAATTGAACCTTTCAGAAAAGAGAATCTAACTCCAAATGGCTATGATCTAACTATAAAAGAGATATACATAAATGGAGAGATAAAGGAAGAAGCAGTCATCCAACCAATGACGTGGTTTGCTATTGCTACGGAAGAATACATAAAATTGAAGAATGTAACCGCCCAGCTGTGGCTTCGTTCCTCCTATGCAAGAAAAGGGTTGTTATCATCTTTTGGTAAAGTGGATGCTGGATTTGAAGGATGTCTAACGATTTCGTGTTTCAATACCCATCAGGAACTCAAAATCAAAAGAGGAGACACAATCTGCCAAATTGTATTCGAAAAGATGCTGTCAAAACCATCGAAATATTATGAAGGAAAATATAGAGGACAAAGAAGTGTCAAATTGAAATAAGCCAATGCAGAGTGACAGAAATAGGGGGCTGGATACTGTTTTTCTTTTATAAGATTATGTTTGATTAAATTTTTATCCTCTTTTTCTTTTTTAATTGTGGTTGAATTAAGTAGTGATGAAAAAATTTTATGGGAACGCAAAGGAAATTTAAAAATTAGATATGCTAAAGTTGCTGGCACTCTTTTTATTACAAACAAAAAAATTGCTTTTGAACCTTTCTTGGTAAAGAATGCTATTATTCTGAATATGGAGGACATTGAAGATGTTAAAACCGTAAAGAAAATAAATAAGAAATTAAAAATAGTTGCAAAAGGTAAAGAATATATCTTCTCAGTTAAGCATCCAGAGAATATAGCTCATCTGATAAAAAGCTTGATTGCTCAACATCCCCAAGATTTATAAAAATATTCTGTATGCAATAATATGAAATTACTCACCATACTACTCCTTATTCCATTAATTTCTCCATTGAATTATGTTATTGAAATAGAGAATAACAGCACATATGAAAATGCATGCCGTTATAATATAAATGGATGGATTTATGTTCACATAGAGGGTGAGCCTTATGAAAGAGGTTATCAGCATGGCTATCTTTTATATGCCGAAATAGCAGATATGATTTACAGGTGGAGCAACATCATTCATAATTGCCCCGTAATTGTGAGGAATCTGCCCATTGATACTAACTCCAGCAAATATGAAGAGTTATCTTCCAGATGGTGGAAAGAGTGCAAAAAACTTGCCATGAAAATCTTCTGGCCTTATTATCCAGAAGAATATAAAGAAGAAATAAAGGGGATAGCAGATGGGGCAAAAGCAAGGGGGGTGGAAATATATGGAGAACCAATAAGTTATGAGGATGTCTTGACATTAAACGAAATGTATGAGCTAATGAGTATTCTAGTTAATCCCCAAAAGGGTTTTCACCCATTAAAGGATATTTTCTATTCATTGTCATCTATTTTCCCTTCTTTAAGGGGCAAGGAGATGGAACTTTCTTCGGCTTTATATCCTACACATCATTGTAATGGATTTGCTGCCGTTGGCAACGCCACAAAAGATGGAAATATCGTGAGTTCTGACTCAGTGTGGTGTGGAGGCTGGTGGTACAGCTATTATATAGCTCAAAGATGGAATGTCATTCTGGATATAGAGCCAAGCAGTGGGCATCGCCTAATTATAGCCACATCTCCTGGCTATATATGGAGTGATGAGGATTACTGGCAAAATGATGCCGGCATAGCGATGGTTGAAACAACATTTATTCAAGGATGGTATAGGTTGCGTGGGCTGCCACTTGCTATAAGAGCAAGAATGGCAATTCAGTATGGAAACAGCATAGACGATGTTGTTTATTATCTGCTCAAAGATAATACAGGGGTAATGAATGCCCAGTGGCTCATAGCAGATGCAAAAGAAAAGGAAATCGCCTTGTTTGAATTCGGCTTGTATCACTATAATCTTGTGAGGACAAAGAATGGCTTCTTATGGAGCGCAAACAATCCTTTCGATTTTAGAGTAAGGAGAGATATTCTAGGATATGAAGTTTTGAAAGCCCCTATATTTCGTCTTGCCCATCTGCTGCTGAATGCAACAGGATATCAGTACTACACACTATTTTATACTCCTTCAGAAAGAGACATAAAATTTGAAGAACTGGGCAAAAAGTATTATGGCAGCATAGATGCAGAAGTGGTTAAAAAAATAATGAGCACTCCGCCAATAACCGATTTTACAACAGATTGCAAACTTACCGATGGAAAAATGATATTCAATAACTCTCTTTGGGCTTTTTGGGGGAATCCAACTTATGTATGGAATACAAGCGATCTGTACAGGCTAAAAGGTGTTAGAGATGTTCCTCCATCTGGATGGACTAAATTTGTTGGCGTTCCATATGATTTTCAGCCAGAATATGAGAAAGGAAACACCGGCAAAGGCAGAGAAGCAAGGATGCTCTGGCAATATGAAATCGGTGAAATGAATTATGATTATTCAAATTTTGCAACAGATGGACACAACATATATGCATATGCTGACAATATGCTATACGCTTTCAATGAAAATGGTAGTTTGTTATGGAAAAAGGTACTCGATGGAAAAATAAATGATGTGGAAGCAAATGGAGGTATATACGCAGTAACAACAAATGCTTCATATTCATTTTCATATGATGGAAAGAAGCTCTGGCAGGGAAAGGGTGGAAAGGATGTTGAAGTAGGAGATGGCAGAGTTTATATTGCTGCTGATACCTCAATGGAAAGTGATGTTGCAATATATTTTGATGCAGACTTTATCAGATATAAAAATAAACTTTATCTTGTCAAAGAGAACAAACTCATTGCTGATGAATGGGAATTTGAGGCAGATGCCGGCGTAACAGATGTTGTTATAGGCAAAGACATATATGCCGGAAGCTACGACGGCAATCTGTATTGCCTCGATGAAAATGGCAAAATAAAATGGAAGTATACAGCTGGCTGGGGCATATCTGATATTGATTTTGATGGTAAAAACATATATTTTGGCAGCTTCGATGGAAATGTATACTGCTTGAATAAAGAAGGCAACTTACAATGGATTTTCAGCTGCAATGCATCGGTACACCACATAAAGGCATATGGAAGCTTGGTTTTTGCGACATCAAGCGATGGGAGATTTTATGCAGTGAATAAAAGTGATGGAACTGTTATCTACAGCTTTGCTCCCTCATATGAAATAGAGGGCATATACAACTATATAACCACCCCTGTCAATTCAAACATCGCCGCAATAAATGGCAAAGTTTTCTTCTCGGCAGCAGGAAAAATTTATTGTCTGGATGCAGAGACAGTTGAGAAAGATGTCACGGGCAAGGAAATGCAGACCACTCAGATAGTAATAGGCGGTATTATTGCCATAATAGCCATTGGAGGCGTTTTTGCTGCATTTGTTTTCATAAGAAAAAAGGAAGAATGAAATATTTAAATTTGTATCTCATTTTCCAATACAGGCAGGGGTAGCCAAGCGGACAACGGCGCAAGGTTCAGGGCCTTGTGGCGCAGGCCTTCGTGGGTTCGAATCCCACCCCCTGCATAAAATTTTTAAATATAGATAAATGAATGGATAATGCTCAGGATATATTATTCAAAGCCTGTAGAGCTGGATGAAATAGAAAAAGCAATTATGAAAAACTTTGGAATAGATGCAAAAGTGCTGGTATGCTGCCAATGCTGGAAAGAGCATATAATCCGGAAAGAAAACAATATAATGCTGCTTTTCTCGTTTCTATTCTTCCTCCCTATTCAGTCTGGATTGTAGACAAAGACATCTATGTTGATAATATGAACTTTGTTTTTGGCTTGGCTATGCAAAACAGAGCAGTTGTATCATGCTATCGCCTTCCTTCTGATGCTATGATTGCAAAAGAAGTTGTTCATGAAGTTGGGCATATCTTCGGCTTGCCTCACTGCAAAAATAAATGTGTGATGCAATTTTCAAATAGCCTAGCAGAGGCGATGAAAAAGCCTAGCAAGCTATGTGAAGAATGTAAAAGAAGGATAAGAAAAAAATAGTTTTTCAAACTTATAAAAATAAAAAAGAGGGGGATTAAATCCATCCCCTGGTTTTCATTGCTTCTACTACTCTTTCGATGCTTACAATGTATGCTGCTGTTCTTGGATGTATGTCCTTACCTTTCTCTTTATATTCCTTCTGCTTGTTTATTACATCCCAGAATGCCCTGCTCATTTTTCTGTCCAGTTTCTCATAAACTTCCTCAAATTCCCAGTAATAGCCATTGATGTTCTGCACCCATTCAAAATAGCTTACCGTCACTCCACCAGCATTTGCAAGGAAGTCTGGCAATACAAGGCATCCTTTTCTATGCAATATTTCATCTGCCTCTGGCGTCGTTGGGCCATTTGCAAGCTCAAGCACAATCTTCGCCTTTATGCGCTCTGCATTGTCATTTCGTATAACATTTTCCAGTGCTGCTGGAACGAGTATATCAACATCAAGTTCAAGCAACTCTTCATTTGTTATCTGCTTTACTCCCTCATAATTAACAACGCTTCCCGTATTCTTCTTAACTTCCATTGTCTTCTTATAAGGCAGCCCTTCTTCGCTATATATACCGCCCTTTGAATCGCTAACGGCAACAACTTTTACATTCTTGAAGAGCCTTGTTATCAGCAAATGTGCAAACTGGCCCGCATTTCCATATCCCTGAATTGCCACGGTAACAACATTTCCTGTTGGTATTGTATCATCTAGTTTTTCTAGCTCTTCATATGACTTGTGCATGTTTTCTGCATTTTCCTCTAGAGGCAATCCAATATGCTTTGCTGCTTCTCTTAATACATACATTCCGCCTCTTGCCGTTGCATCAGCCCTTCCCTTACTTCCACCAACGCATAAAGGCTTGCCAGTTATGACGCCTGGAGCATTATAGCCTACTATTTTGCTGAATTCGTCCATCATCCATGCCATTATTTGAGGTGTTGTATAGACATCTGGAGCAGGTATATCTTTCTCTGGGCCAATAAAGCGGCCAATCGCTCTTATATATCCTCTTGCCAGTCTTTCCTTTTCTGCATCGCTCATTTCTTTGGGGTTACATATGATTCCTCCTTTTGCGCCTCCGTATGGTATATCTACTACAGCTGTCTTCCATGTCATCCATGCTGCCAATGCCTTTACAGTGTCCAAGCTTTCCTCAGGATGCCATCTTATTCCGCCCTTTGTTGGGCCTCTCGCATCATTATACTGTACTCTAAAGCCTGTGAATACCTTTGTTTCTCCATTATCCATTTTTATAGGTATGCTCACAATTAGAGTTCTCATAGGTTCTCTTAACATAGCATGTGCTGCTTTATCTAGGCCCATTATTTCAGCTGCCTCATCCAACTGCTTCTGGGCTATTTTAAAAGGGTTTAGTTCTTCCATTTTTTCACCGTTCGTAATAAAAAAACGAAATTTAAAGATTGGCTGACTTTTGCTAACATTTATCACGAAAATAAATTAAATGATTTGCCGCTATTCCCTTAGAATGGATAAAGAACCACCTCCTGAAGGCGATATGCATGAATGTATGGCTATTCAAGAACAGGCAGATAGCAAGAGACCTAAAGGAGAGTTTATTTTCTCTCACTTTTTGCACTTTTGGTGATTTAATAACCGGTGTAACCATAGGCTATTTTACTGGTTCTTTAAATGCTCTGCCCGCTCTCATTGTTTTGATCCCGCCAGCCATAGGGATGCGAGGTAATATTTTCGCTTCTCTTGGCTCGAGACTTGGAACATATCTTCATACTGGAGAACTTGTTATAGGAGAAAAAAGCCATATACTGAAAGACAACATCAATGTTTCTTTTGCCCTTACCTTTTCAATGAGCATTTATATTGGTATCCTCGCATGGATAATAGCAAGACATCTTGGGATGGAAATAGATATAATTGATTTATCTCTCATCTCGCTGCTTGCTGGCGTCTTTTCTGCCTTCCTCATGATTTTCTTCACATTTTTTATTGCATTTTTAAGTTATAAAAAAGGATGGAACCCTGATAACTTAACAGCTCCTCTAATAACCCTGGCTGGAGATATTATCACACTACCCCTGCTATTTTTCTCCATGGAAATCGTTTTACTGCTTGGTGAAGAAATGAAGCTTGTAATGTTTCTTGTTTTTGTTGCGGCAGTTTTTGCAAATCTTGCTCTTTCAATCAAACATAAAACTTCAAAAAGAATCATACTGGAGAGCCTGCCAGTATTAGCCGTATGTGGCTTGCTGAGCAGTTTTTCTGGTAGCATACTGGGAGCAAAATTTGAAGGTTTGATGGAGGTTGCTGCCATTCTAACAATAATTCCTGCCTTCCTTGAAGATGGAGGCGCCATCGGTGGTATTCTGGCTGCTCGTTTTTCCTCTGCCCTGCATATTGGAGAAATAGGTTATGAAAAAATACCACCTAGAAAAGCATTGAATATGTTTCTTGTTATGCATATTGTAGGATTATTTATATTCCCTCTAATAGGAGTATTTGGTTATATTGCTGGTCATTTTATGGGACTGGAGAGTTATAGTCTACTCAGAATGGTAGTAATATCTCTCATTGCAGGGGAAATTGTTATCTTGATTGTAAATTTTCTTTCCTTCTATGTTTCCACTATAGCTTTTAAATTTGGTATAAATCCAGATAATGTCGCAATTCCCATATTAACAAGTTTAATGGATTTTATTGGAGTGGTTTGTCTGATAGGTGTGGCATTTATTTTAAACTTTGGCTAGAAGAATCTCTATTGCTGAAACGTTTCTGTTCTCAAGTTCTTCAGTGAAAATTTTAATGTCTTTTATCTCCACATTTTCCAAAAACTTGTTCACGCTTATCTGGCATGCGTCTACTGCTGTGGAAATTGCTCTTCCTCTTGCCTTTATTGTTACCTCTTCGGCTCCCTTTTCAAATTCTGTTGCTACTGCTGTAGCATACTTTATTGGTGCTTTATTTCCTATCAATATTACTGATTGCATTGTTTGGCAATAAATTCTTTTATATAAATTTTTTGAAAGAGAGAATATATCTGATGAAGAATGTTGATGATAACCGCCGTATTTTTCATGCAAGGATAGATAATTTGGTATGGTGTTCATGCTTATTTCAACAGCCTCATTAACACATAATTCATGGTTGAATTATGAGATAAATCAACGGATGTTACAATGTAAAATGCAGGGCCAAGTTTATTTCAATTTCTTTCCGTATGAAATAACCAATACAACCAATTCTCTCATTTGCTCTCGCAATAACCAATAAACATTAAAATGAAAAAAATATAACTTCTTATGAAATTCAGAGAGTTTATTGAATATTTAGATGAGAAAGGAAAACTGGTTAAAATTAAAAAAGAGGTTAGCATTGAATATGAAATCGCAACTTTAATGAAAATGCTCGATGGTAAGCCTCTTCTTTTTGAAAATGTTGCTGGCTATGATATGCCAGTAGCTGCCAATGTTTGCTGCAATCGAAGTCTGCTGGCGGAAGGATTGCAGATAGATGAAAAAGAACTTATCAAAAAAATGCTTAATGCTATAGAAAACCCTGTTGAGCCTGAAGTTAAAGAAGCGGAGGGCTATAAAGAATTGAGTAGTTTGGAAGATTTGCCTATCCTGCTTCATTATCCGCAGGATGGCGGCAAATATATTTCATCTGCAATTGTTGTGGCAAATGATGCAGAATATGGCTTAAATGCTTCTTATCACAGAATGATGATTATAGACGAAAATAAAGTTGTGATGCGTATTCTGCCAAGAGATTTTCATAAATATCTCGAGAGAGGCTTAAAAGAGTTCGCAATATGCATTGGAAATCCAGTATCTGTGGCTATAGCTTCGGCCATTTCAATGCCTACAGAGGTAAATGAGCTTGCAATAGCCAATGCTCTGGAACCAACTCATTTAATTGAAATCGACGGCCATAAAGTACCAGAGTCAGAGATAATCATGATTGCAGAGATAACTGATGAGATGCACGATGAAGGGCCATTTTTAGATTTAACAGAAACATTTGACATCGTCAGGAAACAGAAGGTGGCAAAAATAAAGAAGATATATGCAAAGGAAAATGCCATCTATCATGCTTTGCTGCCTGGCGGATTGGAACATAAAACGTTAATGGGCACGCCCAAAGAGCCAACCATATTTTATGAAGTATCTAAAGTGTGTGATGTGAAAGACGTTTACATCACCCCTGGTGGCTGCTCGTGGTTGCATGGAGTTGTGAGTATTAGAAAACGCAATGCCGATGATGGAAGGAAAGCCATAGAGGCGGCATTTAAGGGGCACAAATCAATGAAGCATGTTTTCGTTGTTGATGATGATATCGATATTCATGACCCACATCAGATAGAATGGGCAATGGCTACTCGTTTCCAAGGAAGCAAAGATATGATTATAAAGCAGGAGAAAGGCTCCTCGCTGGATCCCTCTGCTGACCCTGTAACGAGGGAGACAACAAAGATAGGCTTTGATCTAACCATACCATGGGACAAAGAAAAAGAGAATTTCAAAAAGCCAGATTTGCCAATGAAGCTAAACCTAGATGACTATCTATAGACATTTTTATGTTAAGTCGCATGCAAAAACAACGCCTTCGATTAATTTAAAAGATTTACCAGGCTCAGCAGGCAGGCTAGATGTTATAGCAAGATGCATAAATGCAGCATTCTGGCTATCATATGGAATAAGGAGAAATGTTGTATTTCATACTATCCTTCATGGAGGGCCGAATCCACCCATTTATATAAGAATGGAGGGGGAAAAGCTGAGAAAGGTTTCTCCAGATGAAAGGAACATTGCAATATTCATTAAAAAGGCGTTGGAAAGAATGAAAGAGGATAAAGAAATAGAAAGCACACCTGGAATATTCGTGAGTAAAAAAAATTTCCAACAGCTTCTGGAAGAAAACAAAGATAAAGATTTCTATATTTTGGACGAGAAAGGAAAAAGCATTGAAAGAGTAGAAATAAGCAGCATACCTTTCTTCTTCCTGGGAGATTATATGGATTTGGAAGATGAGGAAAAGGAAATGCTATATGATTATGGCGCTCAGCCAATATCCATAGGGGAAAAATCCTATTTGAGTAGTCATTGCATTGTAATCATAAATTGGTGGCTTGACAGAAAAGGATTTTAGCTGGCAATTATTTCATATTGATGAAGTGGTTTGTCGCCATAATTTTTATCCTCCTGTTAAATCCTGTCTTTTTATCTGAAGAGCATAAGGAGTACAATATGAGATACAAGGAAGGTATTCCTGTTGTTGAAATAAAAGCAAAAACAGACTATGAATATGGATTGAAAGAAGGCAAATTTTTGAAAGAATATTATGGAGACAGAGTGGAAGCATTATATGATATATGGAAAGAAAAGGTTATAGCAATGGAAAAAGAGGCAAAACAGCATATTAAAACACTACAGAAATACTATCCCTCTTTTCTAGAAAGACTGAAAGGACTATCCGATGCCCTTTGCATCCCTTTACTGCATCTAGTTGCATTAGATTTGATATTTCCAAGTATTTTTATGAAAAAGGATGCATGCACCTCTGCTGCTATTGCTGCTTTTGCAACCAAAGACAATCAGACGTATATCTCCTGGAATATAGATGTGAGTTACTTATACAAAATCATATTCTCCCGCTATTTATCGCCTCCTCCTCTTATAATCTGTAATATCACAGGAAAATACAAGTATGTTAAATTCGGCATCCTGCCATCTATATTTGGCTTTGGGTTATTAAATGAGAAGGGCTTGGCATATGCTGCAGCGATGGTAGAAGTCAATGATACAGGAGAAGGACTTACATCTCTTGAGTTAAACAATCTGGCAATGGAAACCTGCAGCAGCGTGAAGGAAGTTAAAGAATTATATGAGAATGCTGAGCGTCGCTCTGGAATAAAAAAGCTTGATACTGCCTTCGGCTTGACATCGAATATGAATACTTTATGGGTTGATGGAAAGGAAGCGATGCTTATTGAATATACTCACAATTATTTTGCATTTAAAAAAGGGATACTGCTGGCAGAAACAAATCATCACCAGTTATTGGATGCAAATCTAACTGGCGCACCAAAAAATGATGGTACATTCATGAACACAAGCTCGTTTGTTCGCCTCAAAAGGGCTTATGAGTTGCTGAACGAATACAATGGTTTAATAGATATTGATTTTTTTATGAGGGTGTTTACTGTTGACCACAAAAAAGGATATATGGAGAATAAAAGAGATTTATGGGATATTTGCAGGCATAGCTTAAATACCCCTCATTTTCCTTGGGATCTGCTTTCGTACTTCTACGGCACCGCATGCGTTGTCATAATACAGCCAAGAGAGTACATCGCCTATTATTGCCCAGGCCATCCGTGCTGGGTGCCATTCAAAAAACTCGATTTTAAGGATGAGTTGGGATAGATGAATTAGAGTTTCTTACTTATAGTTCATCTCTGTAACAGTTCTGATGTTATATCCTTCAATGCCAATGAAAAAATTTTTTAGGGGTATTGCATTACAATAACAAATTTTTGAGGTGATAAGATGGATGATAAAGGTTTGAAAAACGTATTCAGGATGCTGGATGAGTTGGCAAATGACATATCTGTGCCCCGCAATATAAGGAGAGGAGCTAAAGAGGCAAAGGAGATTTTAATGAGAAAAGATGAAACACTGGATGTTAAAGTTGCTTCTGCAATATCCAGATTGGATGAGCTTCTCAATGACCCAAATATTCCAACACATGGAAGAACGGCAATATGGAATATAATGAGTGCTCTGGAGAGTTTATCGGCAGGTTAATAAAAAAATAAAATAAAAGGGGAGAGAATTTACTTCTTCTTTAAGAATGGTAATCCTGTTCTTGGATTCTCTACTACTTTGTATCCCTTTGGCAAATCACATGGCTTACCACTCTTTGGCTTCCTTGCACTGAAGAAGTAAATTGTCTGTACTTTTCCTCCCTTGAGTTTCACATCCCTTGTATAGAGTTTGTATTTCTTTCCGCTTTTTTTGCTCGTATATTCGTATACCATTTTTACCGCCTCCTTTTTCCATATGTATTAGGAGAATTTAAATCCTTCGATATTTTTTAGTACCCTTCAGAGTAAAATACATCTGGATAGCTGTATTTTTCAAGCCAGCTGTCCCCTGGAAGGATTTTTACTTTTCTTCCTTCTATAACAAGGCGTCCTTTCTCGAATAAATCGATGCTCCTTGGCAATATCTGATGCTCTACCTTTAATATTCTCTCTGCCAGACTATCCCTTGTGTCGTCTTCCTTTACCCTTACAGCAGCCTGCAAGATAATTGGGCCATGATCTGGCTTTTCATCCATAAAATGTGTTGTGCATCCGGTGATTTTAACTCCATATTCTAAAGCCTGCCTCTGGGCATCTATCCCCTTAAAGGATGGAAGCAAAGCAGGATGGATGTTGATAAGCTTACCATACCATCTCTTTATAAACCATGGTGATAAAATGCGCATGTATCCAGCTCCTACAGCCAATTCCACACCATGACTCTCGAAAATTTCATCTATTTTTCTTTCGTGCTTTTCCTTATCACTTGCATCAACATAATATGCTTCAATTCCATGCTTTCTGGCTCTTTCAAGAGCATAAGCATTTTCCTTATCGCTCACAACTGCGACAACTCTTGCATTTATCATCTTATTGTTACAGGCATCTATAATAGCCTGTAAATTTGTTCCTCTCCCCGATGCTAAAACGCCGACACGAAGCATAAAACAAAATAAGAAAGGAGTAAATTAGTTTTTAGGCTAATTAAAAATGAAAAATTTATGCTTCTAATCCCAAATTACTTCTTATGAAGATGATTACATAGGTCATTCTTTTTTCAAAAAATTCTGATTTCTGCATTATTTGGAAAAAATTATAAGATAATGTTGCATAAAAATTTATGGGAGAAATTGAAGTATATGAATATGAAAAAATGGATTTGGAAAATGCCTTTGTTATCACAGGTTTTCCAACTGTTGGCCTAGTGGGCACGATAGCAAGCAGATTTGTTGTTCATAGTCTTAAGCTGCATCTCCTTGCCGCCTTTCTTTCTGATTACTTTCCCCCAGTCAGTGTGATATCAAATGCTGAACCCTTACCCCCTGTAAGAGTATATGCGGGAGACAAAAAATGTGGCCCAAATGGCAGATGTAATCAATTGATAGTCATGTTATCTGAATTTGTCCCTCATTTTGCAACCCTCCGCCCCTTGGCAAATAAAATAATAGAATGGTGTAAGGAAAACAACTGTGAAACCATTGTGTGTATAGAAGGATTTAATGTAGGCGAAAAAGTGGAAGAGGTGCCACTAGCAGGAGTAGGCAGCACAGAGGAGGCAAGAGAAATGCTCAAGAGATATAATGTTGAGTTGATGCAGGAAGGAATGGTGAGCGGACTTTCAGGCATACTTCTCTATGAAGGAAGAAGAAGGAATTTCGATGTTGCATGCCTGCTTGCAGGAACTCATGCCGATTATCCAGATGCAAAAGCAGCTGCTAAGGTGCTTGAAACAGTGAATAAAATGCTTCCAGAAATTGAAATTGACCCTGAGCCACTATACAAGCAAGCAGAAGAAATAGAAAAGCAGATAAGAGTACATATGGAAAAAGCCAAGCCCACAAAGCATGTGTATACAGAGCCAATGATGTATGGATAGAAAATGAAGAAAAGACTTATTCTCTTTTTCTTTATTCTTCTCTTTACTGCCTCTCTTTTTCTTGTCCCTTTCTGTATCAAAAAGGGTTTTGTGAGGGGTTTGGACGGAAGAGCTCATCATATAGACTACAGTTATATATGGGACAAAATGCCATTGTTCCCCAGAATAATATATTACATAGGGGATATAGGATGCCACCAGAAGGAAAGCAGATCTTTTATCCTCAATGAAAATCAGATGCCTGTCTGCGCCAGAGACACCGGTATTTTCGTTGGAATGGCGTCTGCTATATTCATTTCTCTTTTCATAAACCCTTCTGAAGATTTTCTGGAAAATCTCTCCAGATTTTATTTTAAAAAGATGAAAAAGCGAATATGTTTTATTCTCACCTTTCTTCTCCTGTTACCTCTAATATTGGATGGCTTTCTTCAATTGTTTACATCTTACGAGAGCAGTAATACAATAAGATTTTTTACAGGAATATGTACTGGCATATCCATATCATTTTTAGCGTTATCTGCTTTATTGATGTTAACAGAATAAAAAAGAAAAATTTATTAATTGAGCATCCATGTTTTAACATGAGAACTAGGATATTTAGTATGTGGATTTTTGGTGTGTTATTATTTGCAATAACACTGGCATCTGCTACTCCTGCAGAAAATGGGGATTGGAACTGGAGTAGCGAAGATGTTCCATGGGGAGGACTGTGGGCATTATCTGGGATGTTCTGCTTTATCTGGCTTCTTGGTTTTATTATCCAGATTATAATAGCTGTATACATGTATAAGGATGCAGAGAAAAGAGGAAAAAGCGGGGTGCTTTGGCTTATAATAGGTCTGCTTTTCGGGCTCATAGGACTTATAGTATGGCTGATTGTAAGGCCTCCAGAACCGTCTTTCTATGAAAAGAAAGTAGAGAAGGAAAAGCAGGAAAGAATGTGTCCAAGTTGTGGAAGGGCCATACCTTTTGATGCCAATATCTGCCCATATTGTGGCAAAAGATTTGGTGGAGAATAATAAAAATTTAGAAGTATTTAAATATGCAGCCAAGATTAAATTCGGTGATATAAATGGGAGGGGAAAGACCAGGTGGAATAACTGTATTGGCTGTACTGTACATACTGAGTGGACTATTCGCTCTCGGAATGGGGGCGATGGTACTCACAGGAAGTACAATGATGCCGTTCTTTGGTGGCCTTGTGGCAGCGGTGGGCGCAATTTACGTAATAATTGGCCTGATTGACTTTGCAATAGCATATGGATTATGGAACCTGCAGCCATGGGCAAGAACAGTTGCAATAGTATTCGCAATAATAGGATTACTCGGCTTTCCAATAGGAACAATAATTTCGATAATAATACTCTGGTACCTCTTTAAGCCAGAGATAAAGGAAGCGTTCAAAAAGGCGTAATCCTCTTTCTTCTTTTTATTTTTTTATTATGCTAATGGAAGAATATTCATAGCAACGAATTTATCATTTCAGATTATTTTTATCTTATTTTATTCCTTTGTTTTCTTCCACAACATTAATATTGGGCTTTGCTATTACATGCCGTATGTACGAAATAAGGTTTCATGGTAGAGGTGGACAAGGAGGGAGAATGGCTGCCGAGGCATACGCTCTGGCAGCTTTTTTGGAAGGTAATTATGCAGTGAGTTTTCCCTTCTTTGGTGCGGAGAGAAGAGGAGCGCCAGTGAGAGCCTTTACAAGAGTGGATGATAAAAAAATAAGGATAAAGACACAGGTATATCAGCCAGATTACGTCGTTGTTCTGGATGAAACGCTCATTGAAACAGAAGATGTTTTAGAAGGACTGAAAGAAAACGGGATGGTTATCATTAATACAGCAAAGAAGCCAGAGGAAGTGAGGCTTTCCAAGCCAGTTAGATGTGCAACAGTGGATGCCACTTCCATAGCATTGGAAATTTTGGGCAGACCGATAACAAATACTGCCATTCTAGGAGCAATAGCAAAAGCAACAGGAAAAGTGAGTATTGAATCAATAGAAAAAGCTATTATAGAGAAATTTGGGGCACGCCTAGGAAAAGAAGCAGGAGAAAAAAATGCTAAAGCTGCTCGTGTTGCATATGAACAAACTTTGGTAGGCGTTGCACAAGGAGGAAAGGCGTTCATCCCAAGGAAAAAATGGTTGCCAGACGTAAATGAAATGCCAATTGGCGGAGCTATTGGAACAATGCAAACAGAAGCTGGCTTAGTTGGCATTGGCTCATTTATTGAAAATAAAACGGGCGACTGGCGTACTTTTATGCCTATCATCGATAAAGAAAAATGCATTGGCTGCAAGCTATGCTGGTTTTATTGTCCAGAGGGATGCATAAAAATGGTGGATGGGAAAGCAGATGTTGATTATGACTATTGCAAGGGATGTGGAATATGCGCAAATGAGTGTCCTGTTAAAGCTATAGAGATGAAAAGGGAGGTGAGGACATGATTCAGAAGTTAGAAAGGAAAAAGATGGTTATAACTGGCGATTATGCCGCTGCTTATGGAGCTTTGCTTTGCGATGTTGATGTTGTAGCAGCATATCCTATTACTCCACAAACTTTAATTGTTGAGGAGTTCTCAAATTTTGTCAACGATGGTATAACAGATGCAGAATTTATTATGGTTGAGTCTGAGCATTCTGCAATGTCAGCATGTATAGCGGCGGAGGCAGCAGGAGCAAGAACATATACAGCAACTGCTTCACAAGGCTTAGCTTTAATGCATGAAATGCTTTTCATTGCTTCCGCCTTGAGATTACCCATAGTTATGCCTGTGGTTAATAGAACAGTAGCAGCTCCAATAGGCATATGGTGTGAGCACAACGACAGCATGCCACAGCGCGATAGTGGATGGATTCAAATGTCATGTGAGGATAATCAGGAAGTTCTGGATATGATTATAATGGCTTATAAGATTGGAGAACACAAAGATGTTTTACTGCCAGTAATGCCTTGCCTAGATGCTTTCATATTGAGTCATACTGTTGAACCAGTTGATGCCCCATCCAGCGACGAAGTAGCTGAATTTATAGGGAAATACAAGCCACATGCTGTTTTAGACCCTGATAATCCAATGGCTATCGGAACTTTCACGCCTCCAGAATACATACAGGAATTGCGCTATCAAACACATGTTGCAATGGAAAAAGCAAAAAATGTTATAAAAGAAGTTACAAAAGAGTTTGCAAGTAAATTCGGCAGAGATTACCATGGCTTGATAGAGGAATACAGATGTGATGATGCCGAAGTTGTTTTGATTACTATAGGCACTGTAACTGGAACAGCAAGAGAAGTGGTTGATGATCTCCGCCAGAAAGGAAAGAAAGTCGGATTGATAAAGCTTCGTTTCTACCGTCCTTTCCCGGCTGAAGATATAAGGAAAATTGCTGAGAATGTTGAAGCAATTGGCGTGTATGACAGAGCTATATCATATGGCTCTGGTGGCCCACTATTCATTGAAACGCGCCATGCTTTATACGGCTTGGAGGTGCCAGTGTTAAATTTCCTCGCCGGCTTAGGAGGAAGGGATGTTGTCACAGGAGATGTTGAAAAAATGTATGAAATATTGTTAAAGGCAAAGGAGAAAAAACCAGAGAAAGAAATTTACTGGATTGGAA
>JAJRYN010000092.1 GCA_024275755.1 archaeon
CATGAATCAAAACAACCGGAAAGTCTCCTGGCTTTTCTGGAATAACAGTAAAGGATATGTTGGCATGGCATCCTTCATAGTCAATATCTCCTGACAGATTCCTCTCAAATATTGCCTCCGCCACCACACTCAAATTTTCTGCTGCATTTGAATAAAAAAATGGAATTTCTGATATGCCCAAACCGTTTGTTTTGCTTTCCTTTACCATTATCTCCTTTCCATTTGCATAGAATTTCCATATTATTGTTTTATTTTTCAATGGAAGCCAGCCATTGATGTTGGCAAATAATTTTGCCTTAAGAATATTTGTTTCTCCAGCAATTATTCTTTCTTTTTCTTTCTCAACTTCAATTAGAGTTTGATGCAGAAGTGGATAAACTGTTGCATTTGCAGTGGCAAAATATTCATGCCCCTCAATTTTCACTCTGGCAATTATTTTGATATACTGTTTCATTTCATCAACATCCTGAGGGGCAAAATATTCTGCCTTCAATATTCCATTATTATCTGTAACAGACTCATTTTCGAAAACAAGTTTGCCAGTATTGCCACTGCTTTCGATACTCCAGTTTATTTTTGCAATGTACGGCATGTTATTTACCTTTAACTCAACAAAAATTTCGGTGCTATCTCCTTCCTGAAGAGTGAATTCAGAAGGAATGATTTTCATACTAACAATCATTTCTTCTTTTTTCTTTCCTTTCATCTCGTTAAATGAAAATGCTAGAAGCAGAATCGCAATTATGGAGGCAAGAGCAATGATTATTCTTTTCTCCATTTTTCCAAACTCTCCTGAAATCTATACCTCTCTCCTTTTATTTTAACAGGATATTCACCAGTCACGCATCCCAGACACAAATCATTTTTATCTATGCCCAAAGCTTTCACAAGTCCTTCAATAGAAATATAGCCCAGTGAATCAGCACCTATTTTTTTCCTTATATCTTCAATACTTCTGCCCGATGCAATCAGTTGGTCTCTAGTTGTCATATCTATCCCGAAATAGCAAGGAGCGATTATTGGAGGAGATGCTATCCTCACATGCACCTCTTTTGCTCCATGGTGGCGGAGTAAACCAACTATTTTTTTCATTGTTGTTCCCCTCACTATGGAATCGTCTACAATGACTATTTTCTTTCCTTCCACAATGCTTTTTACAGGGTTGAGTTTAAGTTGAACAAGTCTTTCTCTTATCTTCTGAGTCGGTAAAATAAAAGTTCTCGCAATATAACGATTTTTCATCAGCCCTTCTGCCACAGGTATGCCAGATGCTTTTGAAAATCCGTATGCATGTGCCCTGCCTGAATCCGGAATTGGAACAACATAATCTGCCTCCACAGGATGTTCTTCTGCAAGGACTCTGCCAAGCCTTTCTCTTGCTTTATATACTTCAATTCCATCTATGAAAGAATCAGCTCTTGCAAAATAAACATATTCGAAGAAGCAATGAGCTTTATGCTTTTCTTCTATCAATTTATAACTTTTATATCCATCTGGAGTGATTTCTATTAACTCTCCTGGTTCAACGTCTCTTATAAATTCTCCTCCTAGAACATCTATGGCTACGGATTCTGACGCAATTATATATCCATTCTCGATTTTTCCAAGGCATAAAGGCTTTATACCCAGCGGGTCTCTCAGTCCAAAAACCCTATCATTGAGCATGAGTGTAAATGAATAGGAACCTTCTATTTTCTTCATTGCATATTTTACTGCCTTCTCAACACTTCTTTCCTTCAGAGAATCGGCAAGGAGATATGCTATAGCTTCTTCCTCACTTCCATAAAAAAAGTTGTGCCCTTCTTCCATCAATTCTTTTTTCAAATCTTCTGCATTGGTTATTATGCCATTGTGAGCTATTGCAATATCTCCAGCAGATGTGTGAAGTAGCGTAGGCTGTGCATTTTCAGGCGTTGAAATTTTAATTGAATAATAAACATGTCCTATGCCCACCTGCCCATTTATTTTTTCAATATCAAAATCCTTGAATGCTTCTCCAATAAGTCCAAGCCCTCTATAATTCTTTATTTCTCCATCAAAAACAGCTATGCCAGCTGCCTCCTGCCCGCGGTGTTGCAGCGCCATCAGCGCAAGATATATGCTTTCCGCTGCTCTATTGCGAGATGCTACAGCAACTACACCGCAACCTTCATTCATTTTTTCCAGCGGAATTTGCGTAGCCTTCTGCTCCTCCCATAGCCGCAGGCTGCGCAGTATTTCTTTCTGGCATTATAGGCATGCCTGCCGCATCTCCTGCAAATGATGTGTGTCTTTCCTCCTCCTTCTTTTGATGGTGTGCCCTTACTCATTTTATCACGGCGGTAATATATATACTATATTGTCTCCTCTTACAATAACTTTTTCCAGCTCCCGCTTTTTCTCCCCTTCAATAATTTCTTCGGCATTACGCAATATTAAATTGAGGTGAGGATGATCGTATCCTTCAAGGATGCCCCTATATTCTCTCCCTCCTCTCAACTCAACTAGTATGCGCTTCTCCAAGCTTGAATGAATGACTTCCAAAGGTTTCATTGGTAGTGTATTGCTATGCATTATTAAAATTTTTGTTTTAGTTGCACGATGGCGTAATGAGGGAAAGAAGGTTGTTTATGTGTTGTACTTCCTGAGTGTATAGCGATTCTTTTCAACTTCATCAACCATGCCTGCCAATTTCTTTCATTGCAAATTTTTTATAACAAAATGCATTTACATTACAATGGTTAAGCTCACTAAAAATGCTATGAAAGTTTTGGAAAAAAGATACCTTCGAAAAGATGAGAATGGGAAGGTTATAGAAACACCCGATGAAATGTTTAAAAGAGTTGCTCATAATATTGCTCTAGCTGAGGAAAATTATGGAGGGGATGTTAAGAAGGCAGAAAAGGAATTTTATGAAATAATGTCAAATCTGTATTTCTTGCCCAATAGCCCCACTTTAATGAATGCTGGAACGAGCATCCAGCAGCTTTCCGCCTGCTTCGTTCTGCCAGTTGAAGATTCAATGGATAAAATTTTCGAAACTCTGAAGCATACTGCCTTGATTCATCAGAGCGGAGGAGGAACAGGCTTTTCCTTTTCCAAAATAAGGCCGAAAGGAGATATTGTAAAAAGCACGGGAGGCATAGCAAGTGGCCCTGTTTCTTTCATGAAGGTTTTTAACTCTGCCACAGATGTGATAAAACAGGGCGGCAGAAGAAGAGGAGCAAATATGGGGATATTGCGCGTCGATCATCCAGACATAATGGAGTTTATAACATGTAAGGAGGACCCCAAAGAGCTAACCAACTTCAACATCTCCGTTGCTGTAACAGATGAATTCATGGAAAAAGCAATGAAGGGAGAAGAGTATGACTTAATAAATCCCCGCACAAAAAAGCCAGTTAAAAAGTTAAATGCAGCTTAAGTTTTCAATAAAATTGTTGAAGAAGCATGGAAAAGTGGAGAGCCTGGCTTAGTTTTCATTGACGAAATAAACCGCCATAATCCCACACCTCACATTGGACAGATAGAGGCAACGAATCCATGTGGAGAACAGCCATTGCTGCCCTATGAGTCGTGCAATTTAGGCAGCATAAATCTGGCAAGATTTGTTAAAAATGGGGAAATAGACTGGAAGAAACTTAAGGATGTTACATGGAAGGCTGTACATTTTCTTGACAATGTTATTGACATGAATAAATATCCCATTCCTCAAATTAAGAAGATGACGCTAGCCAATAGAAAAATTGGCCTGGGTGTAATGGGGTTTGCAGATATGCTTATCCAGCTCAACATTCCATATGATAGTAATGAAGCTCTGGAACTTGCAGAAAAAATAATGTCATTTATTCAAAAAGAGGCAAAACAGGCAAGCATTGAACTTGGCAAGGAAAGGGGCTCGTTTCCAAACTTCAAGGGAAGCATATATGATGGAAAATATGAGGCAATGAGAAATGCAACTGTAACAACTATCGCCCCCACAGGAAGCATATCGATAATAGCTGGCTGTTCTTCTGGTATCGAACCATTGTTTGCAATATCATTTGTAAGAAATGTTCTGGATGAAGAAGATCGCCTTTATGAAATAAATCCTTATTTTGAAAAAATAGCTAAGGAAATGGGTTTCTTCAGCCAGGAATTGATGAGAAAAATCGCCGATAATAATGGCTCTGTTCAGGGAATTGATGAGGTGCCAGAGGAGGTGCAACGCATATTTGTTACAGCCTTGGATATCCCTCCAGAATGGCATGTCAGGATGCAAGCAGCTTTTCAGAAATACGTTGATAATGCAACTTCAAAAACAATTAATCTGCGCCAAGATGCTACAGTAGAGGATGTTAAAAAGGCATACATGCTTGCTTATCAGCTAAAATGCAAGGGAATAACTGTTTACAGATATGGAAGCAGACCTGAGCAAGTAATTTCTGCAAAGGAGGAAAAGCCAGCTGAACCATTGAGTCCCCGTCCCCGTCCTCCTGTGGTTAGAGGTGTGACAAGGAAGATTGCAACTGGATGCGGCAATCTATATGTTACAATGAATGAAGATGAACATGGTCTCTTTGAAGTATTTGCAAGGTTGGGCAAAGCAGGAGGATGCGCGGATGCCCAGCTTGAGGCCGTTGGTAGACTTGTTTCTTTATGCCTTAGAAGTGGAATAAAGCCAGAGGATATAATAAAGCAGCTCAAGGCCATAAGATGTCCAAATCCATTGCTGGCAAGAGGTGGTCCAATATTATCTTGTCCAGATGCAATTGCAAAAGCCATAGAAGATCACATAAAAGGCAAGGAAGTTTTTGAGCCTGCGCGTCTTGACTATTTTGAAAAAAGAGAAAAGAGAACTAGAGAATCTGTGCAGGTAACAGAAAAGGCCCCTGTTGGTGTGTGTCCAGATTGCGGCTCACCTCTAGTATATGAAGAAGGATGCAGAATTTGCAAGCAGTGTGGATACTCAAGCTGTGGATGATACTGGAAAAAGGGCATCTTCTTTATCCCCAGATAAAGTTGCATAGCTTCCTTTACAAGTATTTCCATATTCTCCGGCTTTCCCAACTTTAGATTTGGGCAGCCCAGTTCTACATAAACGTAATATTCTTCGCCATTAAACTCGTAAAGGGCTTCTTTCTCCCCCTTTTTCAGTATTACAAAAGGAAAGAGTTTGCATGCTATTGGCTTATTCTTTTTCTGTAACATACAGTAATTCCCGGTCTGGAAAGGACACGTTTTTCCAAATTTTTTGATGTAGTATTTTCCTGCCTTTTCTTCCACAAATCCTGTATTTTTTAAGCGAAGATATTCATAAAAATTCAGTCTTACTGTATATTCTCTGCAGCATTTGCCACAGGCAGTGCAGTGCCATGAAGCAACTCGCCTCCATGGCACCCTCATTCTGAAATTTTATATTTCATAATTTAAAAATTTTATTTGTGCTATAACCCCTAGAAATGATATGGGTTTCTTTGTTGGCTATTTCTGGAATGGAACATGTGCTTCCTCTTTTCATTTTTGATTATCTCTTGAAATCTTTTACTTTTCTATATACTTTTTCATCATCCTTAAACCTTATATATAAAAATCCAAATTAATGGCATGGGAATCGGCTATGGATATGGAAAGGTAATACTTTTTAATGAGCATTTTGTCGTGTATGGTGTACCAGCTATAGCTTCAGCCATAGATAAAAAAACAATTGCAGAAGTAAAGAGATGTGAGGGAAATGAATTCATTATACATGACGACAGGGAAGCAACACCTGGCTATAAGGAAGAAAAACTTGAGCAGCAGAAAGAATCAATCGTCAGAATAAAGAAGGCAATGGGAATAGATGATTGCATAGAAATATGGCTCCACGGAGATTTGAAGGCGGCAAGTGGCGTGGGAGCAAGTGCTGCGAGCTGTGCTGCCATAGCTAGAGCAATAGCAGATGAATTCGGTTTGAGTTTAAGTGATGAAAGGATAAATGAGATTGCTTATGAAGGAGAAAAGGCATACCATGGAAGTCCTTCTGGCATAGATAATACGTGTGCCACTTTTGGCGGTCTGGTATGGTTTGTTAAGGGTAAGGGAATGGAAAGGTTGAAAATAGAGAAACCAGTTGAAATTGTTATGGGAGATACAGGCATAGTGGCAAATACAAAAAAGGCGGTTGCAGGAGTGAGAGAAAGGAAGGAAAAATATAAGGAGAAATATGAACAGATATTCAATGAGGCTGAGAAACTTGCCTATGAAGCGAGAGATGCTCTCCTAAAAATGGACTGGAAAAAGGTTGGACAGCTGATGAATAAAAATCATGAGTTGCTTCAGCAGATAGAAGTTTCGTGCAAAGAACTTGATTTTCTGGTTGAAATAGCAAGAGAGAATGGAGCGTATGGAGCAAAGATGACAGGCGGAGGATTAGGGGGCTATATGGTTGCTTTAACTCCTGGTAAAGAATTACAGGAAAAGGTGGCTAAAGCCATAGAAAAAGAAGGATTTTATGCATTGAGAACAAAAATAGGAATATGATGGAAGGATGCTAGAAAAAGATTTATTATTGCTTCAATGTCCAAGATGTGGAGGAGATTTCCAAATTCATAAAGAAAAGCTGAAATGCAGTAAATGCAACTCTTTTTACGATATATATGATGGCATACCCATTCTGCTCACTGAAGATGCTGCCAGAGAAGAAAAAACTTCTATAACATATTGGGACAGTGTATGGAGAGATGAGAAGAATATAAGGGAAAACAAAAGAGTAAAGAAAAAGAGCGAAATATATCTTGAAATGGCAGGAATTTTTAATGCCGTTCCTGCAGAGGAACTTATAGGAAAAAATGTGCTGGAGGTTGGATGCGGTGGCTCTCTTTTCATGGATTATTTAAACAAGAAAATCCAGCCTGCAAATTTCTGGGGTATGGACATATCTCTGCCAGGATGTAAGCTTACATTGTACAGAAATCCATATGCAAAAATTGTATGTGGAGACATTATGAAACCACCTTTCAGAAAAAATTCTTTTGATTTTGTTTACAGCATTGGACTAATCCATCATTTTTATTCTCCATATGATGCGCTGGCAGCACATACAAATCTTGTTAAAGCTGGAGGAGTTTTATTTTGCGCTGCTCCCAACCTCTCTGCTCTTCCAGGAAAAATTCTTGATATTTTTTCATATAAAAAGACAATGGTCGGAATAACAAGAGAAGAAATGGAGGAATGTCTTGTTGAAAATGGTTTTGAAATTATAAAAAGCGGGTATATTGGAGGGTTGCAACCATTTTTAATGCTTGAATCTTATGGTTCACTGGACAAATTCTCTTTATTATATATGTTATTCCGTAATATAATTTCGCCGTTAACATCCCTTTCCAATGCACTCTTCTTGTTTCGCTTAAACTCTTACCTTCTTTCTCCCTTCATTTTTGTATGCGGCAGAAAAATCAGCAATTATTAAAAATCATTTTTCATTAACCATCTAAATCGAGGGGGACCATGAATGAAACTATAAAATTTCCAGAACCTGATGAAGTATTGAAAGAAAAGCCATCCATTCGCAAGTACATAAAATATTTAGCCTTTTTCGGACCAGGTGCAATAGTGGCGTCAGTAACCATAGGCCAAGGACAACTCATTTTAGGCCCACAAATAGGAGCATGGGCAGGATTTAAGTTACTCTGGCTTATAACACTCAGCGTAGCATCATATATTATAGCATATGTAGGCTGCAGATTTATGCTTCTTTCTGGCATTAACATAATGGATTTATTTGCAATTAAAACAAAAAGGGGCTTTCTGAACTGGCTCTTCATAGCCATCATATTTATTTTCACTCCATTGTTTATAGCTGCGATAGTAACTACCATGGGAGAAACCATGGCATGGATTATTGGAAAAGGGCATTATTTATTCTGGGGCATTTTATTCTGCCTTCTTGCTGCCATACTTGCAATTGTCGGAAGATACAAACTTGTGGAATATAGCCAGGCTTTTTTTGTGGCTGTTCTTGCAATAGGAGCAATTATTTCTGTAATATTATTAAAACCCGATTTGCTTGATATTCTTCCAAATTACTTCATGATAGGAAATGTCCCTGAATATCCAGAATGGGTTGTAAGAGAGTTTCCTAGTGTGGCAGAAAAACCTGTGCCACTTATAATGCTAGGCTATTTGGGCACTCTAACACTAACCATAATAACGATTGTCAGCTATTCAGGCTGGATTAAGGTTAAGAGATGGGGAATTTTTAAGGATAATGATAACCCCGATGAATTTTCTCAGAAACTTTTCAGCATTTTCAGAAAGAAAGGAAAAATAACTTATTTGTCTGAAGATGAAAAGGAAATTAAAAAATCCCGCATATTATTAAAACCAGTAATTGTTGATATGGCAATAGCATTTACAATTGTAGCCATTGCATCATCTGCTTATATGATAGCTGGCGCATATTTACTTGGCCCACAGCCAGACGGGACCTATAGATTGCCATCGGACGTAAATCTGCTTAAGGAGCAGGCTGTCATTTTTTCCAATATTGCTCCATGGCTAAAGCCATTGTATCAGATAAGTGTATTCTTTGCTTTATTCGGAACAGTATACGGAGGTTTTGAAGCGGTATCCAGGATGCTTTATGAAACATCAAAAAGTGTGAGTAAAAAAATAAGGAATCTGCCCTACAGGAAATGCATGTTTTATTTGCTCATATACATGCTTGTAACTGGATTGCCTCTTGCCATACTGGGCTATTACGGCTTATCCATAATATTGATGCTCAGCATAACACTCCTCTTCATAGGAGTTTTTGGTGTAATAATATATGGCATTGCAGCAATTTATATGAGTCAGAAATTTTTGCCAGAAAAATACAAAATGAGTAAGATAATGCTGGCAGCAGCAATTGCATCCGTTATATTAATGATGGTTCCTTTCCTTTTCTTTGTCATATAGCCAAAGAATTTGAAAAGATATAAAAACATTTAATGAATCAATAAATGATAAAATGTTGCCTATAATATATTGGATGCAAGAAATGAGCGATGACCACATGATGGATTGGTGGGATATGCCTTTCATATCATTTATGTGGCTGTGGACGATTGGAATATGGCTTATATTTTTGATTATAGCCATTCTTGTATACAAAGATGCTGAAAATAGAGGAATGAATGGGTTGCTTTGGTTCGTTCTTGTAATATTGCCATGGGTGGGCATAATCTTCTTGATAATATATCTTGTAATCCGGGAGGAGAAAGGTGTAAATATATATTCTTCAAAAAGTGCCGAAGCCATATTAGAAGAAAGATATGCAGAAGGAGAAATAACAAGAGAATAATATCTTAGGATGAAAAAAGATTTTAGTGAAAAGAGGCGATAAGATGGAACATGCCCAGCATAACCATCATGCTCATCACATTGAGGAATTTAAAAGGAGATCCTGGTTCTCCCTTGCTTTGACCATTCCTATCCTGCTATTATCTGAAACGATACAGCTATGGTTTGGTTTCAGTATAGTAATTCCTCTGCAAAAGGAGGTTTTGCTTTTGCTTTCCTCGATTATTTACTTCTATGGTGGTTCTCCTTTTATCAAAGGTTTATTTGGAGAGGTGAAGAAAAAGCAACCCGGAATGATGACCTTAATAGGCTTTGCCATATCTGTTGCATTCTTTTACTCTGCCATGACTGTTTTAACTGGCAAGGGTAAAGACTTTTTCTGGGAACTTGCGACATTGATAGATGTTATGCTGCTGGGTCACTGGATAGAAGCAAAGAGTGTACTTGGAGCTTCAAGAGCTCTAGAAGAACTTGTCAGAATAATGCCAACAACAGCGCATCTGGTTAAAAATGGAGAAATTGAGGATGTTCCTGTTTCGAAGCTGGTTGCTGGCGATATTGTTCTTGTTCGCCCTGGGGAAAAAATACCTGCTGATGGTGTGGTAATAGAGGGAGAGTCATATGTCAATGAAGCGTTGCTTACCGGAGAGTCAAAACCTGTGCATAAAAAAGAGGGAGATAAAGCTATAGGTGGTGCAATAAATGGCGATGGCGTTTTGAAAATAAAAATAGAGAGGACTGGCGAGGAAACCTATCTGGCGCAGGTTATAAAACTTGTAAAACAGGCTCAAGAAAGCAAATCCAGAACGCAGGATCTGGCCAATCGAGCTGCTGCTCTTCTATTTTATATTGCATTGACGGCAGGCATTATAACATATATAACGTGGTTTTTCACCAAAAGTCCTGATTTTGCCATGGAAAGAGCAGTTACTGTTTTAGTTATTGCATGTCCGCATGCTTTGGGCTTGGCAATACCCCTGGTTGTTGCTGTATCAACATCAATAACTGCAAAAAATGGCATATTGATAAGGCAAAGGAGAGCCTTTGAAGAAATGCGGGGCATAGATGCAGTGGTTTTTGACAAAACTGGCACGCTAACGGAAGGTAGATTTGGTGTTGTGGATGTAATTTCATTCATTCCAGAGAATGAACTTTTGGAACTGGCGGCAGGTGTTGAAATTAACTCCGAGCATATAATAGCGAAGGCCATTGTTGAATATGCCCAAGAAAAAAGCATAAAAATTCCACAGGTAGAAGGGTTTAAAGCCCTGCCTGGAAAAGGAGCATATGGAATAATTAAGGACAAGGAAATATATGTTGGCAGCCCCAACCTTTTGAAGGAACTGAATATAGAAATAGATGATGAAAGAATAAAGAAATTACAAGAAGAGGGTAAAACAGTTATTTTTGTTGTAGTAGATAAAAAGCTGGCTGGTGTTTTTGCTTTAGCAGATAAAATAAGACAGGAATCACATGAAGCAGTTAAAAAACTCAGAGAGAATGGAATTAAAGTTTACATGCTCACTGGTGATAGCAAAGAGGTTGCAGAATGGGTGGCCAAAGAGTTAAACATAGATGAATATTTTGCACAGGTTTTGCCGAATGAAAAAGCCGAGAAGATAAATTTACTGAAGAAAAAAGGCTATAAAGTTGCGATGGTTGGAGACGGCATAAATGATGCCCCAGCTTTGGTTACTGCAGATGTTGGCATAGCCATAGGAGCTGGAACAGACGTGGCAATAGAAAGTGCAGACATAATACTTGTCAAAAACGACCCGAGAGATGTTTATAAGATTGTTGATATCTCAAAGAAAACATATGCCAAAATGGTGCAGAATTTGTGGTGGGCAGCCGGCTACAACATCTTTGCCATTCCATTGGCAGCAGGCGTTTTATACAACTTTGGCATCATTGTGAGTCCAGCAATTGGGGCGTTGCTAATGTCATTGAGCACTGTTATTGTTGCAATAAACAGCCAGACTCTTAGAAAATATGAGCCTGAAATGGCAGAGAAATTTATTGAAGCTGAAATAGTGGATCCTGTCTGTGGAATGAAGATAGAGGCAATGAGTGCTTACAGCATGATTGAGTATAAAGGACAAAACATATATTTCTGCTCGGCGAAATGTGAAGAAAATTTCAAGAAAAATCCAGAGAAATATTTCTCAAAAATAAAGAAGAAATAAAATTGCTAGCATATCATATGCTGTATTGCTTTACCCTTGCTTTTTCGATAATTTCCTCCATATCAAAGACTATCTTCTTCTCCATTTCCTTTATTCTATCTAGGCTTGCTTTCGTTGCAGGATGCTTTGCCACCATGAAGGAGCAGCAGTCATCATAAGGCTTGATGGAAGTTTCATAGGTGCCTATTCTTTTGGCCATATCTATGATTTCTCTCTTATCCATCCCTATTAAAGGCGATAATACAGGCAAATCTGATACGTCATATATACAATGGATATTTTCCAGAGTTTGTGATGCAACCTGTCCCATGCTGTCTCCTGTTATTACTGCCTTGGCTTTTTCCATTGAAGCAATTTTATTGGCTATCACTGTCATTATGCGGCGATAAATAATCATGCGATATTTTGACTGTACATTTTTTATTATCTCATATTGCAGCGTGCCAAAAGGTATGAAATATGCTTTTGATGAAAGCTGGTATTCA
>JAJRYN010000093.1 GCA_024275755.1 archaeon
CATATGAGAAGTTTTATACACCAGAGAAACTCTCATTGTATTATAAAAAGTATTTTTTACATGATGGGGCAAATGAATGGAGAAAAGGAATTTTCAGATACTGTGTTTTTGTGCATTACACACTTCCTTCAAAGAAAAGCGTTGCAGGCTACTCCTACTGGCCAACCAATGAAGATATATTCAATTGCTTTGTGCTTGGAACGAGAGTTATAAAAAATTATCGTTTTACTCCATTAGCAAGAGAAACTGCAATAGCAAGCCTTTTCATGCATGAGCTGGGCCACACGCTTGGCTTATTCTGGCACACCTATAATGGATGTGATAATATGACCACTACCCGCCCATGGTATGATGGATGGGAGAAATACGAAAATTACAAGAGTTGCATGAATTATCGTTACGCATGGAGTTTAATTGATTACTCAGATGGGAGCCATGGCAAAGGAGATTTCAATGACTGGGCTGCCATAGATCCAGCTTTCTTTGAAAAGCGTTTCTTTGCTGAAGAACCAATAATACTGTAAAAATGAAATTATCAAAAGATATCATTGCCAGGATGGAAGAAAAATATGCAAAATACTGGTGGAGCGAGAAAGACGAGAAAGAGTACAGGGAAATCTCAAAAAATCCTTTCAAATTGCTAATTTTTACCATTTTATCTCAAAATACTTCTGGAGTTAATACGAGAAGAGCATACAGAGGACTGAGTAAAAAATTCGATATTAATCCATATATTCTGGCTAAAGCAAACGAAGAAGAAATTGCTAACGCCATAAAATCTGGAGGACTGTACAGAATAAAGGCGAGAAGAATAAAAGAGATAAGTGAGTATATAATCAAAAAATATGGGGGTGATTTAAAGCAGATAATCAATAAAGATAAGGAAGAAATTAAAAAAGAATTGATGGAGTTGCCGGGAGTGGGAAATAAAACTGCAGATGTTATCATTTCTTCCATATATGGACAGAGAGAATCCTTTGTTATAGATACCCACATGAAAAGGATAGCAGTGAGGCTCGGCATAGCAGATAAAAAAGCAAGTTATGAGGAAATACAGAATGCTTTAAAGAATATTTTCCCATGGAAAAATATACCAGAGAAAAACCAGGATAGAATTGCAAGCCTTTTCTGGCTACTTGCAAAATATACATGCAGAGCAATAAATCCAAAATGCGACGAATGCATTTTAAAGGAAATGTGCAAGTTTTACAGAAAATCTGAATAGTTGTAAAAGAAAATTCATATGGGTTGAGTGATGATGCAAACGTCCATTATTTCCCCCCATATTCATTGGAATTAATTGGGATATCACAATTCCGAACAATTTAGAAAAAGTATTATATAACAACTCTATTCTAAATTTACCAACGGGAGGGGAAATGAATGGATGTTGATATGGAAATAGATGAGGTCTCTCGCATAATAAGAGACTTCTTGCATGTAAATGTTGCAGTTTGTAAAGATTGCCGGGAAACCTTAGATTGATTTTGCGTAGGCAAATAAGCCCCCGGCTCGATAAATGGCAGCTTGGACTGGGCTCATTGGTTTTGCCTTGGCGATGGTTTTTCCGTCTTTCTTTATATCTCCGTTTTCCAGATCAATTTCTACAACATCTCCATTTTTTAACCCTGCTTTATCTATGTCCTTGCATTCCACGATTGCCAAGCCAGAATTAATTGCATTTCTTTTGTAAATTGCTCCAAAAGATTTTGCTACTATTGCTTTTATGCCTAAAGCTATGAAACAGTCGACAGCATGCTGTCTGGAGGAGCCACATCCAAAGTTTTCTCCTGCAATTATAATATCTCCTTCCTTAGCCTTTCCAGGAAAATCCTGCCATCCTTCCAGATTGCTGAAAGCATATTTTGCCATCTCTTTCTTGTCAGTTATATGCAAATACTTGTTATGATAAATCATATCTGTATCTATATCATCTATCAATTTTCCATCCTTTTCAATCACCCACACCCTTCCTTCTATCCTCATTCTTCCACCCCTGTTATGTAGCCAGCCAGAGCACTGGCAGCAGCTGTTTCTGGAGAAGCAAGATATGTATCTCCCTCCCCCTGCTTACCTTTAAAATTTCTATTGCTTGTGGAAATTTGCACTTCCCCTTTGCCAGTCATTCCAATTTGGCCAGATGCGCAGCCCCCGCAGGTGGCATGACTTATAATTGCTCCCGCATCAAATAAGCCTTTCATTATCTCTTTATCCAGCATATACTGCCATACCTGGCGTGTAGCCGGAACGATTTTCAACATAACATTTTCTGCAATTTTTTTGCCTTTGAGAATGTTGTATGCTGCCTCTATGTCTTCTTCTCTTCCATTAGTGCAAGAGCCAATGAATACGCTATCTACACTTATACTTGGTAAATCTGCAACTCTTTTGACATTTGCGGGGTTTCCTGGCAGCGCTATTAATGGTTCAAGATTGCTGACATCGATATCAATCTCTTCGTCATAATTTGCATCACTATCAGCATAAACCGGCTTTATCTCCTTATTCGCTCTTTTTTTGCAAAATTCAATTACTTCCTCATTTGGAGGGATGAAGCCTATTATACCTCCCATTTCTGTTACCATTGAAGCGAGAGTTATTCTTCCTGCTAAACTAAGTTTATCAATAATTTCTCCATAAAATTCTATTGCTTTGCCCAAAACTTTGCCTTTCAATTCCTTAACACACAGCAAAGCCAAATCTTTTGCAGTCCATCTTGAGTCTGGCAATCCAATAAAATTAACCTTTACTGTGGGCGGAACTTCAAACCATGTTTTTCCTGTTTTAAAAACAAAGGCAATATCAACATCTCCCATTCCTTGGCCGAAGGCTCCGATTGAGCCAAGAATGTTGAAATGGCTATCTGTTCCAACTGCCGTTATGCCTGGATAAGCCAAGCCTTCTTCCATAACGACATGGCTTCCTATACCGCGATTAACATCAAAGACTTTTATGCCGTTTTTCTTTGCAAATTCCCTACATATCTGCTGATTATTCGCATAGCCAATTGTATTTGCTGGAGCATTGCAATCAAATGTAAAAAATGTTTTTGAAGAGTCATCGATGTAGTCACCATCATAATTTTCGAGTAAATTTTTTACTACCTGCGCCCCCGCAAAATCGCGAGCAGTTCTCAGATCAACATCAAGCCATATTGTGCTGCCTGCTTCCACTTTATCCTTTGAATGCTTTTGAAATATTTTTTCTATGACGGTTGGCATGATTGAAAATATCTTTTGGGTATAAATGTATTACATTGGCAAATACAGTGGCTAAAGACCAAATAGTTTTTCTCCTTCTCCTTCTTCTATCAGCGGCTTATAGGATGAAATTCTGTCTATTGCTTCCTCTATATCTTCTATTTTTGTTATGAGATAATAGGCAACTTTTGTCTCATCTCCTTCTCTATAAGTTAGTTTAACTATATATCCTCTTTTGCTCGAGTATATTATTTCTCTCTTCACTTTCTCTTCTTCCTTTTCTCCCTTTTCTTCTATTTTGGCTTTTCTTTCGAGTCCTTCATCTATCGCTTTTTCAATTTCCTCTATACTTTCCTTTGCCCTCTTCTCCCAGTTTTTTTCCTTGAGAAATTCCTCATATCCTTCAAAATACTCTTTTTCCATCTCCTTCTTTTTCCCGGGTTTCATTGAAAATTCAGGCAGAATGAATTCCTTGGCCATGAAAAATTATGGTGCAAATATTTAAAAATTTATGCATTGATAATGCTTTTTATTTTGGAAGCGATTCGAAAAATTGGAAAGAAGAAAAATTTCGAAAAATTTTTATTGTCAGCTTCTCCCCTCCTATACTTATAAAAGCATAGCAGGATTATAAAGCCATGAATGAAATACTTGCTTCCTTCATGAAATATTTTCTCTCAAACAAAAACATTGATTTATCCTCTCCATGGAATGAAAACAGAATGAAGCAACTCATATTTCTGTATTTTATTGCCCTTCTTTTCTTTTCGTTATTTATTTTGTAACAATCGTTCACAAATTTTAAATAACATTTATTGATTACTCATTCTGGGACTCGAATTTTGGGAAATAGGGGGAGAAAAATTAATGGAGGCGACACTAACTATATTATATGTGGAGGATGATCCGGAGGCTTTTTTGTATATGAAACTAATTTTGGAAAGAAAAATACAGCGCAAAGTCAATTTAATCTGGGCATCTAATGGAAAAGAAGCGCTGAGGATATTCAAAAGAGAGGAAATCCATCTCATTCTGATGGATCTTCTCCTTCCAGATATTTGCGGTTTGAATCTACTCGAGAAAATAAGAGATAATGGAATAATTGCGCCCGTGGTTGTTATAACAGGTAATGGAGATGAAAAGATCGCGGCAGAGGCATTTAAAAAGGGGGCCATAGATTATATCATAAAGGATGGTAAAAACAGGAGCGAGTTAGAGAGAAAGCTCAATTCTTATATTGATTTTGCATGCTGGCTCGTAAATGCAAAAAATTCTGCAGGAAAATTCGAATATTCTAAAAGAAGAGACTCAATAATTATTTTAACAGAGATTCTCAAGCATTCAGTGAATGGAATAAAAAAGACCCATCTTATATATAAAACAAATTTGAATTCTGAAACAATAAAAAGATACATATGGTATGCAATAAAGAATGGATATCTTCAGTGGAGAAGAGAGGGAAAAGAAGGTATATTTCTGACCACTCCAAAAGGTATGGAGTTGTTGTCAAAAATGTGTGAAATCAGGGAGTTATTAGTAAGCAATTTTTAGTGCATTGGTAGCATTATATTTAGAGTTTATGCATTTCTCTTCCATATAAGTCGTTCACAAACTGTTTTTTTAAGATATGGCTATAAAAAGGTTCAAAACGGCCCAGGCGGAATTGAAAGTAATGCCTACCTGGGGGGCGAAGTAAGGAGGCGATAATATGAATAAGAAAATAAAAAGCGTGTTGGGAAGCATGGTGATAATAGCAATAGTAGCAGCGTTAACAACGATAGGCACTCAATCATTTTTTAGCGATATTGAGATAAGCACTGGCAATACCTTTACAGCAGGAACAATAGATTTGAAAATAGACTGCGACAGCAAATGGTATGATGCAGCAGGAAATGAACGCGGCTCAATATACTTCGATGAAAAGGATTTAATAGAAGGCGAGGACAAATTCTTTGACTGGGACGATATAAAGCCTGGAGATCACGGTGAGATGACAATAAGCATACATGTTTACGACAATGATGCATGGGGCTGGATACATCTTATGAATGTTGAAGACAACGATAACGGACTCACAGAGCCAGAAGAAGCAGCAGGAGACGCCACAGGCGGAGACGGGGAGGGAGAACTATCTCAATACCTACAGTTTCGCATATGGGATGACTGGGGTGCAGATGATACACCCGGAACCGGTGACGAAGGCGAAGGGGACAACATATGGCAGGACTATGAATATGTAGAATTTGAGGGGACTGCAGCTGACCTAGCAAGTTACTACGAATGTGAATGGATAGGTCCAATTGAACTTGAGGCATGTGTAACTTATTACTTCGGAGTTGCTTGGTGGTTACCCTCTGATACTGGTAACATAGTCCAGAGCGATTCATTTTCATTCGGCATAGAATTCTACGTGGAACAGTTGATAAATAATCCGAATCCGTCGCCACCAGCAGGAGACGCTACGTGAAGGCGATAGAATGGATAAGAAAATAAAAAGTATATTGGGAAGTATAACGGTAATAGCTATAGTAGCATCATTGATGACGGTAGGAACACAATCTTTCTTCAGTGATATAGAGACAAGCACTGGTAATACCTTTACAGCGGGCATAATAGATTTAACTGTAAATGGTGAAAATCCTCTCGAAAGCGCGGTTGTTACCATTGATGATATGAAACCATGCAGTGTTTTTTATATAGAGAAAAAACTGCATATTTCGGGCAATCCTGCCGATGTATGGCTCCATATAAAGGATATAGTTTGTGGGCAGGGAGTGCAAACAGAGCCGGAAATAGAAGAGGAATTACAGATGGCTGGTGGAGTAGCCAATGATGCTGGAAAATATGACATTGATAACTATATAACCTATGACCTGAAGGTAGGATGGGATAAAAATGGTGATGGAGAAATTACTAAGGATGAATATGAAATCATTTTTTACCCAGATGACCATATAAAGTTCGGATGGCTAGAGTGCATATGGATACCTCTTGGCTATGAAATGCCACCAGATGTGGACATAATTGTAAACCAGAGTTTTCACATGCAGGCGGAAGTTACAAACTGGGCTCAGGGGGATACATGTACATTTACAGAAGAATTCTTTGCTAACCAGATAACTGCACCAGATCCAGCAAATGTATTGCTTATACTGGAAAATAAAGATGATAACTGGAACCCAATTTATGGTGACGGTGTATGGGGATTACTGGCGTATAATCCAGCAGGTTCAACATTTGATTACCAATTTATGGCTCGCGGACTCCAGCCAAATACAGGCTACAGCTTGATTTACTTTGCAGACCCATGGCCAGGAAACCATCCAGGAGCTTTGATTGCTGCCTTTACATCTGATGCAAGCGGTATGATTGCGCTGACAGCAGGCTCTACGGATCTTAACATGGATCTTCCAGATCCAAGTGATGCAAACTATCCAACAGGTGCAAAGATATGGCTGGTTCTATCGAGTGATTATGATATAATGACCTATGCAATGACAGCTTTTCAGATGAGCAAATATCTCTTTGAACATAACCTAATCACCTATGATGACACAGATGTGTAATCAATAAACCGCAGAAATACAACCCTCCCCCTTCTTTATTTGTTTAAAATGAAAAAATTGTTGATTAGCATACTAAGCTTAGGCGTAATAGCATCTATGATAGCTGGCACCATCTCATATCTTGGTGATAATGAAAACAGCATCGGTAACTCTCTTATTGTGGGTATTATTGATTTGGAAGTAAATGGAGAAAATCCATTGAATCATCCCATTATATTTCTGGAAAAAATTCATCCGTGCAAAATTTACTATCAGAATGTTATTTTACATTTAAAGGAAAATAGCAACCCAGCGAAAGTATGGATGCATATTTTTAATGTAAGTGATGGCAGTAGTTGCAGTGGAGAAGAAGAAAGTGGAATAGTCAATATACCCCGCTCAGATAATTCTACAGTAATGTATTCATACGAAGCAAATGCAACATGTATCAAGTTTGAAGACGCTATTTCGCAACTTGGTGAGGATGAAACAATAGGACTAACAGATACATTTGTTGTTACATTTTGTGATGGGAATTTGCCTGTGAGTGGCGAAATAAAAACTGGTGCAGGAAAGGTGGAATTCACAATAAATTTTGTTGGGGAGGAGATAGATATTTATTATTATGATACTATCACTTATAAAATACGCTTAATAAATAAATCAGAAGACACATTTATTTTTGAGGTTGAGAGCATTGATAAACCAGGAAATACAGGTATGAGCCACATTACTTTCTGTTTATTTCACGATAACGTATGTGATAAAAAGTTGAGTGAAGCAATTGAAATGGACATATCAATTACAAATACGTCCAGTGGCGAAACATTCATTATACTGGATTTCAATGAGCATAAAACAATTCATGATCTGGAGTGTGTTTATATAAATCTCACAACTTTAGATGGAATACCAGAATTTACACCCTGTATAGATTATATACTAACGATCAGTATACATCTAAATTCCTCGTGTTGTTGCAAAAACAAAGCAATTTCATTTGATATCGAATTTTACGCGGAACAGAAAACAGGAACAGGGTTTAGCGACGTCGAAATAAGTATTGGCAATTTGATTGCCAGAGGTGGATAAATTGAATAAAAAAATAAAAGATAACTTATTTTACATTTTTCTTGTTGCCTTTGTAGCATTTTTTGTTTTATCTCTTATTATTGTGCCATTAGCCAATAAATCTTCTCGCTGGTATGTTGTCAACTCTGGTTCAATGGAGCCCACTTTAAAAGTTGGGGACATTGTTTATGTAAAAGATGTCAATGCAGAAGATGTTAAAATAGGAGATATTATCAATTTTTATCAGGAAGAAAGAGAATATACAATAACCCATAGGTGCGTTGATATTGTCGAGCAAGAGAATAAAACCTTTTTCATAACCAAGGGAGATGCAAATGAAGAAAACGACAGCTTCCTAGTTTCGGAGGATACATTGATTGGGAAGATTCCTTATATTATTTTGTTCGGGCATACTGTATACGCCAAAATTCCTTATCTTGGATATCTTTCCTATTTTGTTCATACTCAGCTGGGTTTCTTTTTACTCATTTTGTTGCCAGGCTATGCTCTCATCGGAATAGAAGCTTATAACATTTTCACTATTCTTCAGGGTAGAGCATATGTAAAAAATGGATATACTCTTTACAAATCAAAAAGAGGAGCATATTTTTTTGCAAAAGAAAGTAAAAAAGGAGAGCCCATGTCTTTGCCTAATGGTTATAAAGTAATAGAAAGTAAAAACGGCCTGCCATCTCTCAAAAAAGCTGGGAAGAATAAATTGGGAGTAATATCCTGTTCCAGATGCGGTGGTATATTTTACTGTGAGGGGTTGAGAAATGGCGATAAAATAGAATGTGTGTACTGTGGAAATACATGGATGATAAAATGTTAAAGGGCAAGGGAAAATTCAATATATATGGCTCAAAAGCTGTTATATCCATTCCATCCAATGTATGGAAAGATAGTCAATATCCATTCAGGAGGGGAGAAAATGTTGAAATAGAGATAGTGGGGGATGAATTGAAAATAAGAAAAATTGTCAAAGAGTCAGAAAATAAAAGCGAAAAGAAAGTGGTGCTTGTTGTGGATGATGAAGAGGAAGTGCATGAATTACTTAGAGAGTATTTATCTGGTATGAACATTGAAATCTATTCCGCATATAATGGGGAGGAAGGCGTAAAGTTGTATCGAAAATTGATGAAAGGCGATAAAAAACCCGCCTTGGTTGTAATGGATTTGAATCTATCAGGAAGTAAAAAATTAAAGGATATGATAAAGCATTTTATGGGTGAGGAAATAGATGGTGTAAAAGCTACACGGCAAATATTGAAAATGGATCCTGATGCAAAAATAGTGGGATTTACTGCATTTGCTCATTTGGAATGGGGTAAAAAGTTGAGGGAGGCAGGAGTGGAAAATGTTTTCGGGAGAGAAATAGGTTTTGAGGGATTTGCGAAAAGAATCAGCGAGATACTGGCATAACTCTATTCAATTTCCTCTATTAGCCATTTTGCAGTCATTCTTATTGCTTCTCTGCTTCCATATTTTGGTTTCCATCCCAGATTTTTCAGTTTGCTTATATCAAGACGCATGAACTTCACATCTCCTTTCCATCCCCTGCCATTTATTCCACCTGTAAATCTATATTCTGGCTTTAGACCCATTTCCTGGCTCACAATATCGGCTATTTCCTTTACTTCCACCCAATCTTCAGAACCAATATTAAAAATCTCAACCCTTTCCTTTGCTTTTTCAATGCCAAATAACATGGCATCAATGCAATCATCTATGTAGAGATACGATTTTTTTTGTGTTCCGTCTCCTAAAATCTCAAGTTCATCCGGATTTGCTCTCAATTTTTTTATAAAATCATATATGACACCATGGGTGCTGCGAGGCCCGACAACATTTGCAAATCTGTAGATAACTGTTTCCATATCAAAAGTGTGGCAGTAAGAGCATATCAAAGCTTCTGCTGCCAGTTTGGATGCACCATATAATGAAATTGGAATAAGAGGGCCATAATCTTCAGGTGTGGGAATGACTGTAGCATCGCCATAAACAGTGGATGAGGAGGTAAAGGCAATCTTTTTTACGCCCTTCTCTCTCATCTCCTCAAGTAGATTATATGTGGCAATAATGTTGTTATTAAAATGAAGTTTCGGATTGACAGCGCCAACTCTCACATCAGGATTTGCTGCAAGATGAAAAACAATATCGCAACCATCTAGCGCTTTTTTTATATCCTGCCTGTTGAGTAAATCTCCCTCTATTAATTCGATTTTATCCAGATTTTTTTCAATAAACTCTTTTCTTCCAGATGAAAAGTTATCAATGCATGCAACTTCATATCCTTTTGCAAGTAAAGCATCTATAAGATGGCTGCCTATAAAACCAGCTCCTCCAGTAACCAAAGCTTTCATGAAAAGGAATGCATAAATAATATAAAATTATAGCCATCAAACAGAATGAAAAAGTGTGATGTTGCAGCAAATGCCCTTTCTATTTTTCTCATCAGAAAATTGCCTTCAGGAAATTTAAAAAGCCGAGCCACCATAGAATCCATAAGGTTGTGGTAATCATTGAGCCGGCAAAAACAATCATAACAGTTTTTTTTGCTCTCACACCGAGTAATCTTGCTACAATAGTTGTGCTTATTCCTCCTGTGCCCTGAAAAGGAATAATCATGAAAAGCAGCAAGCTTACAGTCAGCAACTTTTTCTTTTTGAATTTTTCTGCTCTTCTCTGAAGCCATTTGTAGCCTCTATCCAGAAAAGGAACATGAAAAATAATTAGCTCGGCAAACCACCAGTTGTATGCCAGGATGGCAGAGCTTATTACGTCCATTATGACAATGGTGCTCCCAACAACCCATGCTGGCAATGGCGGACCAATGCTATTTTCAGTTAGCATTAAAGGAATAATGGATTCTTTTCCTGCAGGTGGAATAAAATATGCCAGAGTTAAAGCACCATATTTTGCAGCTGCTTCCGGCGGCAAATAATCAAAAACAAAAGCAAAATAAAATGCTACTGTGAGGAAAGGGGTAACAAATATTAAAAATTTGTACAAGTGGCCAAGATTATGCCTTATTTTATAGATTTGTTCATAAGCATCATTTATTATTTTTTGAATTTTCATTTTCCTCCCTTTTCATTTCCTCATATGCCTTATCAATAATATTTTTCAATGTTTGATAGACTTCTTCTAGGGTAACATCCTTTCCAGTGACACGTGTGAGCAAACTTGCTAATCTGCTTGCTGTTCTGGCAAAAATCAGCCAGAAAGCAAAAAGCATTCCATAGGCAAAGGCAAGCAATGCTGTTAGCAACAGCAACAGATAATTCATCTTATTCCCAGAAGATATAGGGTGGAGATAAATAAACATTTCTTAATGTTTCAGTGGAAATAAATAGGAGCAATGCTGCTGCAATGTTTCATTTTCAATTACGACGAAAGAGCATCGTTGAAAATGACTGCGTTATATTTTATTCTCACACGACTCATTTTTATACTAAATTTTAATAGTGAAACAATATTTCTCATTATGCTCAAAGTTTACAATACACTGACAAGAAAAAAAGAGCCTTTTGTGACTATGGAAGAGGGTATTGTTAAAATGTATGTTTGCGGTATGACTACTTACAGCGATGCTCATATAGGACATGCTCGCACATATGTCGCTTTTGATATTATGAGAAGGTATTTGGAGTATAAGGGTTATGAAGTTATTTATGTTCAGAATATAACGGATATAGATGATAAGATAATAAAAGCAGCAAATGCCGCCAAAATGGATGCTTTGGAATACTCTGCCATGTACGCCAAAAAATGCCTGAAAGATATGGAAAATCTGGGCATAAAGGCAGCAAGCATTTATCCAAAAGCAAGCGAGCACATAAATGATATGATAGAGTTGATCAAAAAACTCATCGACAGAGGATATGCTTATGTTGCTGATGGCGACGCATATTTCAGCGTTGAAAAATTTGGGGACTATGGTAAGCTATCGAGGCAGGATATGAAACAGATAAAGGCGGGAGCAAGAATAGAGCCTGGG
>JAJRYN010000094.1 GCA_024275755.1 archaeon
CGAAGACTGCAATCTTTTCACCAGATGTATAAATATTGAATGAAACTGGCCAAAATTGCAGGACGCTTAATCTCACTGCATTGAATATAGCAAATTCGTTGCCTACTGTTGTCAAATTTTCTATTTTTCCAAATATGAATGCTTTATGTGTTTCGGGTTTTTTAAAGGTAACAAGAATGTTATCGAATCCAGAGCGCATATATAGTTGTGGCTGACTCCCGCTATTTGCTATATATATTCTTATTTTGAGCTTTGCACCAGGCGGAAAAATAGAATCGTAAATAACGCCGCTGCTATCTTCATCCATCTTTACAATATATCTGTCGCTGTATATTTGAATCAAATTGTGCCAAGAGCCATCAGGCTTATAATAATTCAGATAGGTTAGTTCAACATCATTGCTATCCATAAACATTGTTGCATAGCGAAAGCGATGGTACATCGCCCATATCCAGTTTGTGCCGTCAGTAACCTCTAGATAAATACGTCCAGCCCAATTTGTGCTACCAATATCTGTTATTATATCCCAACTGATGTTCAGAGGGAAAATAGGGTTAAGAAGCACCGAGAATTCAACGCTTTCTATACCTTCATAAAATGTGTCATCTCCGGGTTCATATAACTTGAATTCAGCCCTCTGATTTGTTTCTTCCCAAGTACCATCAGTATATATTTCAGTCCATTTGGTATAATCTTTTGTGTTATCATCAAAGTCATCAAAGAAAATTATTTCATCATTACAAGCGATAGATGCATGGATAATATTCTTTTCTTCATCTTTTAAGTTAGTTTCTTTGGTTTCTGTTACAAATGACGGCATAATGAAAATCGCAGATATTAATATACCACAAACCATTGCTAAAACAATGATTTGTTTTCCCATATTTTCATAATATTGAATATTTAAAAATTTTTATTATATCTCGCTTATGTCAAGGCAAATCTTATAAACATCAGTTTTATATATGGCTTCATATATTTGGGTAAAAGTCTTAGGTGTAAAAGATGGCACAGCATAGTAAGCCAAGGAGAGGTTCGCATGCATATTCACCTCGCAAAAGAGCTAGACGTGAGACTCCTCGTATTAAGGCATGGCCTTCCGATGGAGACAAGCCAGCATTGCAAGGATTTGCAGGTTACAAAGCGGGGATGACCCACGTACTCGTTGTAGATTATCGCCCTACTTCCACAACTTCTGGCCAGGAAGTTTTTGTACCTGTTACAGTGCTTGAGGCACCACCGATGAAAATAGCAGCTATCCGTTTTTATGAATATACACCATATGGTCTAAAAACAAAGACAGAGATATGGGCAGATGGTATAGATGAGCTTGCAGAAAGGATACCACTGCCAAAGAAAAAGAAGGAGAAGAACATCGATAACTTTGACGAGATAAGGGTTCTTGCATATACAGAGCCGTGGAGAATAACAGGCGTGCCAAAGAAAGTTCCAGATTTAATGGAAATAAGGATAGGGGGCGGCGACCTGCAGCAACGCTATGAATACGCTCAAAGCATATTGGGCAAGGAAATAAGTGTAAAGGATGTTTTCAGTGAGGGAGAAATGATCGATGTTATAGCAGTTACAAAGGGAAAGGGTTTCCAGGGAGCAGTCAAAAGATGGGGAGTCAAGCTGCTTCACCACAAAAACAGGAAGCATCGCCGCATGATTGGAACACTTGGCCCATGGCTTTCATGGGTTCGTCCAAATGTGCCGCAAGCTGGACAGACTGGTTATCATAAAAGAACGGAGTATAATAAAAGAATTTTGAAGATTGGAGAGAATGGAGAGGAAATCACACCAGCCGGAGGCTTTCCTCATTATGGCATAGTCAGAAATGAATATGTTGTGTTGCATGGGAGTATTCCCGGAAGTGTTAAGCGCCTTATAAGAATGCGCCCAGCCGTCAGATATTTGAGGGGCGTAAAAGTAGAGAAGCCTGAAATAACATACATATCTACTACAAGTAAGCAGGGTGTGTAAATGGC
>JAJRYN010000095.1 GCA_024275755.1 archaeon
ATGGCAGCAGGCGCAAGTGGGTATGACGTGTATATAACAAATGAACCGATGGATGAGGCAGATGCATATTTCATCTACACCAGAGGTAAAATGAACAATACTCTATTTCTGCCTCCGTCCATTCTAAATCTTTTCAATCAGAGTAAGCCGGTATTTCTTGAAGTGGCCTATGATTTGCCAAATGAGGGAAGTTGGGAGTATATAAGGAGTAAACTTGGAATTAATCAGAAAGAATTTTTGAGTCTTTTTGGGACATGGCAAGTAGAAGCCTAATACAATGGCGTAAAATATTATCATCTGAGTGATGACTGGTATTTGTTCAATCCTATTGAACCTGAAGATGTTGACGGAGAAATTCTATCATACGGAAAATTTTTGGGAAAAACATATGCATTTGTCATCAAAAATGAGAATTTTGTTTTCATAAATGGAGCTGGCTTGGATGCGGAGGCAAGCTTTCCAATATCAAACATACTGAATGATGCTCTGCAAAGACCATTTCATGGAATCTGCAGCGTAGGCAAAACATCTGTTTTTTATGCATATGATGACACGATATTGAAGATAAAATTCCCTTATGATGTGGAAAGAGTTGAATATATGGAAAGAGGCATGGAAGGAAATGTAGAAACTGGAGAAATTGTTTATACAGATGAGTTTAGCTATGCCCTTGACAGGGGAGACTTGCTCATTCTGAAACTCACACTCAATGAAACATTCAGCATATCTATAAAAAGACCAAGAAATCATTTATACATAAATGACAGAGAAATTATACCGCTGCAAAAAACTGTTGTTATAGGAAAAATAACAATAGAAATGGAAACAATAAACATTGATTCAATTGAAATTTATGTAGATGGTGTCCTAAAATATAAAGGCAATGAAACACAATGGCTTTTTGATGAAAAAGCATTTGGCACTTATGAAATAAAAGCGGTTGGCTATCATGATAGCGAGACATGCGAGGATATTGTGGAAGCGTTTATGGTGAATGTGTTCTAAGTACAAATGTTTTTACTATGTTAAGAAATGTGAATCTTTACAACGTCATATTCAATATTGTTCCCTTCATCTGCTGCCGTAACTCTTATCCAGTACTCTCCATACTGTTCAATTTTTTCCTTCTCTAGTATACACTCCCATTTTTCCCATTCCATGGCAGATTTTTCTTCTATCACAATCCAATCTGATGTTGAACTTTTATATTCAACTTTGATGTATTTAATACCAATATCATCGAATACAACCCATTGGATAAGTATGTCACCGTACGAATACGTTCCCTCTACTGGGCTGATTATAGAAACAAAAGGAGGATTATTATCAAAATAAGGGATAAAATTGGAATTGTTAGAATGAATGAGAATGTATTTTTTATTATGATACTTAACTAACTCGAATGTTATTTCAAATTTTCCTTCAGCTTTTAGTATGAGACCTTCTTCGGGCTTTTTAATCAGCCAGTTGCCATCCTTGTATTCTCCCAATCTGATTCTTATATCTTCATCAAGCCAGTGAATCTTTTTACTTCTCCCTTCTACTTTATATACGATAACAGTTCCATCTTCCATCAGGTTTCTCTCTAATTGTCCATCGTTATCTGGATCTGGATCTGTGCCTATACCAAGATAATTTAATTGTGACGGGAGATCAAAACTAAAGGTTCTTCTTTCTCCACTCTGTGTCTTATAGTCCTCATAAAGTGCAACATCTCGTGCATCTCCAGTAATCATTTCCTGAAAAAGATTGTCTAGTGCATTAACTTGCCTTTCCACCTTTGCTTCAGCAATCGAGGGCATTATATTTTTTAATCCAACATAAAATAGGCTACTTATCACAACTATAACAACTATACTCATCAATAGCCGCATTGATATAAATGTCGCCCCCCTTCTATCGACTATCATGTTCATTTTAATTTTATTCTTATTTTTTTGTCTTTCTTCTAATTAAAACAAATGACATACCCACCGCTGCCAACAAAAATCCAGTTTCAAATCCTGGTATTCCCCCACCTCCGTTCTCATCTCCACCACCGCCATTAGCGTCTCCATTCCATTCCTCTGAGGAAATGTAAGCAAGGAGGATGGTTTTATCAATGGCGCAAGCATCACTCATGGTTTTAGTAAACTGCGCATAAAAATTAAGAGGAGCTGTTCCTCCTGCCCAGTTTTCTGTAGATCTAATAACCCAGTTGTATGTATAAGTCTGCCCAGCTGGGGCATTCTCTTTATGAATGTCCTCGTCCATTCTCGATGGACCATCAATGATTTCAAAAGCAGGTGTGGCACCTGGTTCATATAGATGTAAATCAAGGTGGCATTCTTTTTTGATTCGCACCTCTATTTTCACTTCAAAGGGCTCGTGCACCTTCAAAGTAATATCCTCTACGGGGGTTTCCCTCCATCCAACATCTTCGTGTAACTTTATCCAAACATTTATTTCTCCATATTCACATTCCCAAGCGTTACAAAGAGGTAGTAAAAACACTATCCCAAACAATATGTACAACACTCTCTTCAATTAATCACCTCCTATTTTTTTAGATGGTAAACCATTTTCCTCATAGGGGTAACTCGTTGGATTTATATCCCCTACAAAACCTGGAGGAGTGATGGCTATATTTATTGTTTTTATTTCAAAATCAATTGGCATGTTTACACCTATTTTATGTCCTGAGCACAAATCATCATAAACAGCTATCAAATTATTCTCCATGTAACCTCTCACGAAGCTGGTTTCTTTGTTTCCAAACAAAAGGTCAGGCATCATTTCTCCTATGGTGTCAGTAACTTCAAATTTTGCGAATTGTCCTTGAATTTCAATATACCATGCATTTACTGTGATGACCCAAGGAGTAATGGGCGTAGGAAGAATTGGTAAACCAGTTGGACCAAAAAGACAAATGTTCTTCACTTTGAAACGATATGGAGAATTGCTATTCAGATTCTTATAAGTAAAATAGTCTGGTTCTTGATTTATAGCAAAACCTATTTGTTCTTCCCATTTTATATCTTCCGTTTTTATATCCATTTTAAGGGGCATGGTTAGCCCAAATTGCAAGGAAGGTAAACTATAAGCATCGAGTCCACTTTCTGCAGCTTTTTTCTTAGCATCTTCTCTTTCCTTCATTAAATTTCCTCCAACATTCTGTTTTTCAAGTGCTTTTGTTATATTTTCTCCAATACTTTCCTTCAGATTTTTTTTGATTGATTTAATGCATTCCATATCGTATGTACATACCATGCTCTCATCTTTGCTATTATTCTAGCTGCACAGCTGATGTAATTGCTATCTTCGCCCCTGTATCTCTCGTCGTCAATGTATTTGTATACCCTTCTACTAAATTTGTCATTAAGCTGAGAAATGTGATTTTCAATAGTTTCATTATAATCCTTTTTTCTATATTCATACCCTTCATCAATGGTTGCATTTATTTTATCATCTTTTATCATTTCCAATATCTCTCGTAATGCGAATTCAACTTCACCTCCGTAACCTTCCAACCATTTCATAGCATAGTCTTTCTTATTCTCGTTACTCCTCCAAGTAAAGCTGGTAAAACTTGATTCTTTATGAAATTCTTTCAATATGTATTCTCTCTTCTGTATAAAATAAGTAACGAAATCTTTAGAGATGTTATATAGATTGTAATCAAGTCTTGAATGTGCTACACCATTTGTCTCAAGAATTATTTGTTTCTTTAGGAAGGGCTTATCTACATCATTAATAACATTTACGGCAACTACATTGAAAGTTATTCTTTCTTTCCAGATTTCCGTGAATATTTTTTGATCTGTTATTTCCCATCCCACTATCCTGTCATTTACAATAATTGGTTCTTTATGAACATATGTATGGTCTCTACGCCGTGTGACTATCCAGCTTTCTTCATAGGGATATTGATTTACGATGTCTCCAGTATCCAGCTTTTTAGTAATACTAGATGCATTATATGACCACTCAGTGGATGATGCCTTTTCCCAGTATGAATCATCTCTCGGATCATAAGGATTCCAAATATTATCTATGCTTATAGAAACTGTTGTCCTAAAATCGGCTTTATACGTTTCATCTATTAATTGTCCCAGTCGGTTAACAACTTTTTCGTTTAAATCATGTAATACCGTTCTTTCATATCCTCTTGGTTCTTTAGAAGGTATGTATTCGTATATTTTTCCACTAATATTTAGATAAGGGCCGTGATATGTATTCTCTTGTCTAATATCATTTGTTGAAGCATTTTTATAAATATATGGAGGGGGAGAAATATAAACGTACTTTTTATCATCTTCACTGAAGCTATATCCTTTGAATTCTTGTAAAGGTTTATTTTCGCCTGTCTCCTCACAATAGTAATAATATGTGTAAATTGTTTTATATAGTATATCTTCCGCTATTCGTGTTATATTTAGTTCTCCTCTTGTCTCTGGGTCAAAAACGTTTTTTTCAGCTTCCGAGAGAACCTCCGGATTGTTACTTATAGAAAGAATAGCATTTTCATCCATATTAGAAAAAATATCATCGATGCTCCTTTCAAGAAATGCATCCTTGACTTTTTCTTCCATTTCTTCTGTTCCAGGCATTCCAGTAGCTGCAAAATCTTTTATATTCAGGAGTAAATGAATGGCAGCAAGAGGGTCAATACTGTTAAACACCATAAATTCTTCAAATAAAAGCACTCCATTTATAAGATAACGCAACCACCTATTATCAACAATGTTTGGAATTTTTTCATACATTCCTGCATATTGAGCTAAAGCTCTCGCCTCAGTGTATATTTCGCTCAGCAATGTAGTAAGAATGAATGCACCATTTCCATTCAAACTCTTTTCATAAATATGCGTCATTTCCATGAGGAGAGGCATTCTCGAAGTTACTAAAGTAGAAACTTTAATAGTTTTTCTTCCTATAACCTTATTTTCATCCAGATCAATGATTTCAATTTGCAAGGGAAGACTAAATTTCCAATATGCCGCTATTTTATCTACAGGTTCGGAAAATAAACTTCTTATGCTTTCAGAAGGGGCAGATACAGGAGATGTATGTTCTCTATCCAATTTCATCTCAACTTCTTCTATTGTTATTTTTTTCCAAGTTTCTATAGGTTCATCTTCTTTTCCTACAACATTTATTGCATATCGCCCATTATTATAGGCGTTCCCCATATAATTCGCTAGTATATACGGGTTTAAATAAACCCGAGTGATGTTTTTTGCCCAGTTCATATTAAATTTTTTCATATCTTCAAAGGTTTTCCATTGATGATTTTCAAAATCATAATTATTCCAGTCCCCTCCATTATACTCCATCGCTACCTTGCTATTTATATTTGGCTTGGTAACTGGATGTTTCCCCACAAAATCCATAGCTTTCATTCCTGCATAATTTAAAGCAATAGATAAATCTGCTTGCATAAAGGAAAGCATGCTATCTATTTCTCCTATTTCTAAAGATAATTTAGTTTCTTCTGCAAGTTTATTTTCTAAATTTACTATTACCGTAGATGTTACTACACTTCCAAATAACAAAAATACACCCAACACAGCAAATGGTATCCTCCCCCTCACATCATTCCAAAATTTCATTTTCATACACCCCATACCATAAGAGTGATTTCTGCCCGGGTTATGCTTATTCTATTTAGTGTCCAATCATATATTATCTCTTCAAATTCCCTAATTTCTTCTATGCCTTTCTTTATTAAATCCAATATATAATGAACAAATTCCCTCACACAGTTTTCAATATAATTGCTAAGTGTTGTAGCAGCCCCTTCCACAATCTCCTTAACGAAATAATCAGCAACATCAGTTATTAAGGAAGAAACAGTTATTTCTTCTGTGGGCGGTTTCTCTATTTCTAATTTTTCGTAAATAAATTCTCCAATTATTTTAAATGAACTATTCAGTATGCTCATTATAGGTGCTCCGACTGTTTTTTCAAATTTTTCCGTTGTTTTCTCCGTTAATTTTTCTATTATTTTTTCCAGTTCATCAAAAATCATGTGGAGTACAATATTAACTACACCTTCAAAAATTATATTCCCTTCCTCATCTTCTAGTCCCAAGAATAGAAAGCCATTTATCAGTCCAGTGATATTTTCTACCAAACTGTTCTCCAATTTTTTCCAGCTTTCATCGCTATGTGGCATACTATCTAAACATTCTTCTATGCGCCCAATCGTATTCATATAATATGAGGATTCTTCGATCCTCTTTCTTAATTGATTAGGCGCCAAAATTATTTCATCATCTCCTATCTTCACCTTTGGTGAAAATGGCATCGTTATCCAAGTTTTTGCCACGTACGCATTTTTTGGAGGAGAGGGACCAAGATACATTTCTCCACCAAAAGGTATTCCTATAATTGGATGCCATCTTGCTGAAAAATTAAATTGATATTCGGTACCTAAAATAAGATTTAATTGTCGTGATATATTTTCTTTCAATTTATCGGTAAAGCTCTTTGTTAATAAATTTGCTTGTATTTTTTTCTTGTCGGCAGGTATTAAAAGCTGGCAAGCCAAACATTCTGCTATAAGTTCTCCGTAGCTCTTGTGATTTTGTGTTCTCCCTGCAATCCAGTCCAAGATTGCACCACCAAAATCTTTACTATCAAGAATATTTATCTCTTGCTTTTCAAACAAAGATTTTATTATATCTTCTGCTAAACAATAACTAAAGTTGTCTTTTGTTGTTGCTAAAAGAACTAAAAGAGTTTCATCGACTATCTCATTTTTTTCTCTTTCTATTTGACTCTCCATAATGATGTCATTTGTGAAAGCAGGCATCAAAATTGCTCCTGAAATCGAAACCATTAGTACAAAAAGAATTGCATCTTGCATTGCTGAAAGCCCTCTTTTATCTTTTAAAAAACGGTTTTCTTTCAATTTATACCCTCCATACTGTTACTACAATCTCGCCGTATCTTATGTCTCCTTCAAAGAACTTAATTGCTACTTTTCTGGATGCTGATACCATCTCCTTATCCTGGATGCTACTTTCAGATTTTATTCTGATGGTTTCTTTTTTCCATTTTCATCATACCAGAAAAATTTGACACTGTAGTCGTAACCTACCGGATTGCAAAAATTTTTCAATTCTTCGATACTTACACTTTTTATAGAGCTCTCATCAATTAGGAGAGGATTATTTGCATCACTTGTGCTTATTATTGGGCTATCTTGCGTAGTCAACTTCAAAACAACATAATGAGCCACTTCATATAATTCCTTGTTTTCCACTTTTTGATTATGTATATAATATACTCCTGCTATCATTGCAAAAAATAAAGCGAAACCTATCATAACTATCATTAGAGCGGGTAAGGAAGTAAATTCTTCTGCCACCCCTCTCTTATTTTTTATGAACTTTTTAAAGCTTTCCATATCACTCCTCCGATTGATACACAACAACTAATCCTATACTCTCAAGATTTCCCTTTTCCTTTCCCTCCTTTTCGAAATAGATAAATGTCTTTTCAATAACTAAAGGCTTTTTAATATCCAAATGGAGAGGGTTAAGGGCTAAATTTTTAGCAGTTTCTTCTAATTCACTTTCTAAAAGAGATTCTACATCTGTTTTCTTTTGATAAGGTAAAGGGTCGATGCTATCGCCGGAATAGCCATATAACTCTTTTAACCACTGGTGCAGTTCCTCGCCAGTACACCACTCATGCTTCAAATAATCGATGCGAATATGGGGTTTTATAATTAGAGCTTCTACTTCTTTTATTTCTTTTTTAATTCGACCGTCCGTTCTTATTACAATAACATAATCAGTCGAAAGGTATGCATCGTAAGAAAAATTTTTTTGAGGCAACATAAAAAGCGCGGAATTAGGTGCTGTTTTTAAATCGGCTATCTCTATCATGGTAGCTATTTCTGATGCTACTGCTTTTGCTTCCGCCTCCTTCTGCCAGTCGGAATAAAATGTCAAGCTTGCAATCGACATTAGTAGAACGGCTGTAGCCAATAAAAGAGCTATTTGACTTAATAGCCAAGATACAACACCCTCTTTATTGAGATGGATAAATTTTAACATATTTCTCACTACCTCCATTTACCCTTTCAATCTCTAAGACAATTCTCGAAGAGCCGCCATGTAAAACCGCCTTGGTACTTTCTTTTCCTTTAAATTTTACATGTTCTGCAAAAAAGCTTTTATTGGTCCCCCATCTCATAAGAGTATAGTAATGATTTGCTAAATTTTCGTCGGAAGAACCAAATACAACTCTTTTAACACTGTTAGGTAGATTAACATCTATTGTTATCCTCGTTCCTTCTTCTCCTGTTATATACATTAATTCTGCCTCATTAACGATTTGTTTGACCTCTCTTACCGCCTTTTTCATTTCATTCTCTTTCCAAAGAGTATATGCAGCAGCGCTCATTAGAAAAATCGCTATTCCTGCAACAATTACTGCTATTACATATTGCATAGGCAACTCCAGAATGCCCTGTCTATTTTTACAAATATTTTGTCTCATCTTCTTGAAACATTTATTATATACGTTTTTAGAGCAGTAGCAGTGAGTAAAACCAGCCCAATAAACATAACGAAAGGTGGCGATATAACCAGATTTTTGTACCCTCCAAACAATAGTATCGCTATAATAAATGCTAAAAAACCACCAACAATCCCTGTTATCTCTATGGGTACCTCTATTTTCCCTACCTTCACTGTAGCAGTAGCTTTTTTCTTCTCTAACCTTTCCAACCTTCTTTCTATGTTTGCTATTTCCTTTGCAAAGTTTGTTATATTTTCTCCGCTTCTTTTTAAAGAAATTGTTACAGGGCTTTCTGCCTTAGCTACGCCTTTAGCTTTTATTGCCTCTATTTCTTTTTTTAGGATTTTTATTTCCTCTCCTAGGGTTCTAGCAATTTCTTTTAGCCTATCTTCATAATTTTTTTCTATTGCAATGCTTTTGCTACCAAATTTAGATCCTTCAAAAGGCTCGTTAGACAATCTTCTTTCTACTGCATCACAATCTTTTTTCAAGACTATTTATGTGTTGTTGTATTCTCTGAATTATATTATTTAATTCTCTATCTTCTTTGGGGCTTATTCCTTTTTCTTTATCTCTTTTTCCTCCCAATTTTATCTCTTTTCCAAATTTAACCATTTTACCACATAACAACCTTTATGGCGTTTTCTTGGTAAAATTTTTTATAGCATCCTCCCACCGTAACCCGTATATTTAGATACCCTTCTTTTCTATACTGAGGTAAAGTAGCCTTGATGTATAAAGTGGTTTTTCCGTGGGCATTAGTTTTATTAACGCTCGCTGTTCCTAATCCGCTAATTAAAACTGTAGCCCCCGAAATAGGATTACCCCTCGAATTTTTTACTTCAACAGAAATTTTCTCCTCCATATCACTTTCGATCACGGAAGGCTGCCAACTTACTTGCAAATCAGATGGGAACAAACAAGGTTGCAAAATAAAAGACAATATTGTAGCTAACGCAACACCCCCTATCACAATAGTTACGACCATTCGCAAAGGTAATTCAAGTATACCACTTTTGTCTACGAACATTATTATGTATATACACGCTGTAAAATTATTCCTTCCTCGTCTATATATTTGTTATAACCTGATGCCTTTACTTCTATTTTCATATAAGCTGTTTCCTGATTCTCTTCTAATTTTGCATTAGTCACATCTATAGGAACTGTTCCATCTCCTCCTGTAGTGCCTCCTGCTGCAGTCCCGGCTCCAGAGAGGATAACAGTTGCTCCTGAGACGGGTTTCCCTTTGCTATCTGTTACTTTTACGGTGATTGTAAAACTTATACCTTCTATTTTGCTCGAACCCACATCACCACTTGCATCCACCAGTATTACATTTCCTGAGGAGCCATCCTTAACATGCAACTGTGGTATAATGCTTTCGCAACTAACCTTGAGAGTTCCTGGAGGATTTATATAATTAATCATTGCCAATATCGCCGCCAAAACAGCTGCTGCCACAACCACGATTATTATTAATCGCATTGGCAGCCCTTCAATACCTCTTTTATCTTTCAACCATCTATTTTTAAACATTTTCTCCCCCAATTAAGTAACAGAAAATTATTTTTAAATTTTTGCAACCCTATAGAGTTTCCTGATAATAAAACAAATACACCCCCTTATTTCGCCTGCAAGAGCAGATGAAAGAGAGTGCTACCAGCCATATTTGTAAGGACTTTCGAAAAACTTTCATTCATTGTCTCTCACCATTAAACCAAATTATTTCCTAAAATTATTATTTGAGAAATGCATAAATGCTTGTGAGATTAAAAGATAAAGGGAAAATAGTTATCAGAATAGCAATAAGTGCGATTCTGCTTTCATTCATTATTTATGCAATTGGATTGGAAAAAATAAAAGATGTAATTTCACATACAACTCTCTGGTTGTTTATTGTTGCCATACTTGTTGAAAATATTGGTGTTGCTATAAGCGCTAAAAAATGGCAGATTTTATTAAAAAGTAAAGATGTAAAAATAACTTATTCCGATGCCATTTCCTATTATTACATTGGCTCATTCTTTAATACAATGATGCCTTCTTCAGTAGGAGGAGATGTTATAAAGGCGTATAAACTCGGGAAGAAAACAAATAACATAGAAGCATTTTCCTCTGTTGTCATGGACAGGGTAACGGGTTTAATAGCGGTTGTTTTAATTGCTTTATTTGCTATTGCAACATCCTATGAAATGCTGCCCCAAATAGCCATAACACTTGCATTCATTCTCATCCTATGCTTTCTTGTTTTTCTATTAATGCTTTTTAAAACAAATTTTTTTGAAAAGGTTGTCAAAAAATTATTTTCCCGATGGGATAAGCCAAAAAGGTTTCTCCATGACATTATTTCTTCTGTTAAATCTTATAGAGATAAAAAAACATTATATGCTGCCATGTCCATCTCTCTTCTCTTCCATATAATACTTATCCTGAATAACTATGTTTTATCGCTCGCTCTCAATTTAAAGATTAATATCACATATTTTTTCATATTTATACCTATAGCAGAAATTTTGGTGGCTCTGCCTATATCCATTCAAGGGTTTGGTGTAAGAGAAAGCAGCTATGCCCTTCTTTTTTCTTCCATTGGGGTAAGCTATGCAGCCGCTTTTTCGTTAGGTTTTTTAAACCAGCTTGTTAAGGTAATAACAAGCATAGTAGGAGGAATAGTATATGTCATTAAAAAATAAAGTAATCATTTCAATTATTCTTTTTTCCATAGCAATCAGAGCATACAATATTGAAAATCCTTTTTCCACAAATGGAATTGATGAGGGCATACATCTGCTGCAGGCAAAAATGGTAAGAGAAGGATACAACTACTATAATGATTTGCAAGGAGATCAAGCTCCATTGGCTATCCTAACATTCTCCATCTTCGAAGGAAATGTGCTGACATGCAGATATCTTTCCTATTTTCTTTTCATTATCTCTTCCATTTTTCTGTTTTTCATCGCAAAAAAATTTGGAAAAGATGTGGCACTAATAGCATTGCTCATCATATCTCTTGATTTTACATTACTTAGAGAATCGAGACTTGCAAGCTTGGACTTGTTTTCTGCTACTTTGCTTTGCATCTCTTCTTTCTTTTTCCTTAATTATATTGAAAAAGGATGCATTGCAAATCTCGCTCTTTCAGCAATTTTCTTCTCCTTATCTCTCCTTTCCAAAATAGTGCCAGTTTTTTTTATTCTCTTTCCTCTTTTCTATCTTTTCCTACGTAAAAAGAATTTGAGATATGGCATTATATACATCTTTTTCCTTGTTGCTCCATTACTCGCCATTTTTTTGATTTTTTCACCTCATCAGCTCATTGAAGGTGTGTTGTTACGCCAAGCCCATAGAGATTTTGACTTTTACAGCAAACTGAGTTTGCTCATTTTCATTGCATCCTGTTTCATTTACCTTTTTGCCATAAGAAAATGGAATATTAAAAATGAGAAAATTTCATATCTTGTTGCATGGGTTCTTCTTATCTTAATTCCTCTGCTATTTCAAGGCCGTACATTCCAGCATCATTTTGTTTATATTTCCTATCCTCTTGCAATACTTGCCTCCATAGCATTGCATGAGAAATGGGTCAGGAAGAGAGAGATTCTTTTAGCAATATTTATTGCATTCAATTTATTTTTGGTGGTATTTTTCATATTCACAGCTCCAAAAGATTTGGCATATAACGTGGCAGATGAAATTGAAAATATTACAGATGAAAATGATTTGGTGATTTCTGGTAATCCTTTGGTGAATGTTATTGCTAATCGTTCTGCCCCACCAAATTTAACAAATCTGGCAAAATATCATTATCCGGAAACAACATTAAATGACATAATCTACTGGCTAGAAAAGAACGAGACAAAAGTTATAGTGCTTTATTATCATCTGTATGAAATAGAAGGATTACAAGATTATCTTAATACGAGTAGGGAATGGTATCTTTACGAGAAAATAAAAGGGAAAGGACAAGTGTTATTTTATGGCATTTCTATGAAATTCTCAAGGGATGTTTATGAGATATATGTAAAGACATGAGCTTACTGCACTTTTCTCCAGGTCCATAAGCTGTTGGCAACAAAGTTCCATATAAAAACAATTAAAATGCCGACTAATGCTGCCATCAAATAATAAACGCCGAAGAGTTCTTTAAGAAGACCCATGACAGAAAGCTGCATTGGAAAAGCAGGTAAACTAATTAGATTGAATTTTGCCAATCTCTTAAACCATTCCTTTGCTCCTTTTTCCTTTCTATCCTTAAAAGTCCATATATCATTCAGCAAAAAATTTGATATGATGGATGCTTCTATTGAAAAAATAGCGGACAGAAGATAATAAATGCCTGCAATGTCTGTCAAAGTCCACAGTATGCCGAGATTAACAAAAACCCCTGTTAAGCCCACGAATGCAAACTTCAGCATGCGATGTATCTCTTTAGTTTCCCAAGAGAGGCGGAGCAAATGCCTCAAATATTTTATCTGATTGGCTAGATTCAGGGAGCTTTTTCCTTTTTCTCTCTTTCTGAACCTTATCGGCACTTCCTCAATACTATTATATTTTCCTTTAGCCAGGATTTCAAGAAGAATTTTATATCCTATTGGATTGAGTTCAACATTTTCTATCACTTTTCTTTTAAGCATAAAAAACCCTGACATTGGATCTTTTATTATCCTACTTCTTGGCAAAAAAATATGGGCAAGTAAAGTAGCAAATTTTGAATAAAATTTTCTTACTACATCCCACTCTTCGATTTCTCCACCTTCAACATATCTGCTTCCTATGACAATATCTGCTCCCTTTATTATCTTTTCAAACATGCCCATAAGTTTTTCAGGAGGATGCTGCAAATCTGCGTCCATTACAGCCAAAATATCGCCTTTACTATTCCTAAATCCCTCTAAAACCGCGGTTGCTAAATCCCTCTCATTTATTCTTCGTATGACTTTAGTAAATGGATATTCTTTTGCCATTTGCTGCGCCAGTTCCCACGTTTTATCCGGGCTGTCGTCATCCACAACAATCAATTCAAAGTCAATTTCTTTTAATACATCATTTATTTTTTTGATTAACAAAGGCAGATTTTCTCTTTCATTGTATGTCGGCACTACAATGGAAAGTTTCATTGCATCATCAAATTTTATCTGTATAAATACTTTCTTTTATTTCTAAAAGGATAAAGACATTGCAAAGAAAATAAGATAATTTTATCACTTATTAAGGAAATGAAGATGGCGCTTGCCGATCATTTTACAAGAAATTAGCAGCAAATAACTATCATTCTTCCATTAGTTCTTCATACATTTTTATCAACGCTTCTATTGTTTTTGAAATATCCTGCTGCTTCGCTGTCTTATATGCATTATCTGCTATCTTTTGCCGTAGTTTTTCATCATTAACAAGCTCTTTTATACCATCTATAAACTCATCTACATTTTTTCCCTTTAAACAATTTTCCCCGTGAATAAACCAATCCTTATATACCTCTATATCTCTTATAACCAAGGCTTTCTTGCATGCTGCCGCTTCCATCAAAACATTTCCATAACTCTCTGCATATGTTGGAAAGAAGAAGACGTCTCCACCATTGTAAGCAAGGGGCATTTCCTGGAAAGGCAAATAAGGAATATGAATAAAATTATCAGGGAAACCAATATCTACTCTCTCCAGCCCCTTTTCAGTTGAGCCAATCCATATGAATGTCATGTCCTTACATTTTCTTGCAACTTCAACAAAATCATGAATTCCTTTCCTTGGAATCATTAAGCCAACAGAAAATACAACAAATTTATCATTTAAGTTGTATCTTTCTCTGAATTCTTCTCTCATCTCTTTAGATGGTTTGAAAATCGAGCAATCTACTCCATTTGGAATGACATAAAGTTTTGCCTTTATTCCATTTCTCTCCATCCAATTTTTAACATAAGGTGTAGCACAAACAACAGCATCTGCTAAATTATAAAGATATCTTGAATATTTATCAAAGATCGGGTAGATTATATTGCCGAATTTAAATCCGCCTTTTACCAACTCTGGCAGATGACGCGCGTGTATTACAATTTTCTTCCCCTCTTTCTTGGCTTTTTTTATTAAAAAAAGGAAATTCGGCATTGGATTGTGTAAATGAATGATATCGCAACTTTGTGTTTCATCAATGCATACATCTATTTCTCTGTCCTTTAGCTTTTCTACCAGAATCGGCACCTGCGTTCCCATTCCACCTGCATTTTTAAAATCAATGAATTTCTTGAGTTTATTCAGCCCAGTTACCATACACACTTTCATTTTATTCCAATTTCTCCTTTATTACATAAATCTTTTTGTTTGATGAAGAATAATAATTTCTTATCATAATCTCTGCCAGGAAGCCAGTCATGAATATCTGGAAACCCATTATCATCAAAAGTATGCCCAATAAAAGCAATGGGCGATTTGATAGAGTTTCGCCATAAAATAATTTTAAAATCAAGAGATAAAAATTAATTAAAAATCCGGCGAGAAACATTGTTAAGCCAATGCCTCCAAAGAAATGGAGGGGGCGTGTAGAATATCCAGCCCAGAATTTGAAATTTATTAGATCAAAAAGCCCTCTTGCCAGTCTTGCCATGCCGTATTTACTTTCTCCATACTTCCTGGGATAATGCTTCACCTTTACCTCCCCAACTTTATATCCTTTCCAGGCTAAAATAGCAGGAATATAGCGGTGCATTTCCCCATATAATTCTAAATCATCCAAACATTCTTTCTTATATGCTTTGAGGCCGCAATTAAAATCATGAAGTTTTAATCCGGTGAGCCATCTCGAAATTTTATTAGAAATGATGGACGGGAGCTTCTTTGATAAAAAAGGGTCCTTCCTGTCATATCTCCATCCATTAACCACATCACATTCTTCCAGTTTTTCAACTAATTTTGGAATATCTTCTGGATCGTTTTGCAAATCACCATCTATTGTTACAATTATATCTCCTTTAGCCATCTCAAATCCTGCCATTAAAGCAGCTGTTTTCCCAAAGTTTCTTGAGAATTTAACGCATTTAACTTTTTTATCTTTTGAATGTAACTCTTTTAAAATCTCGTAGCTTCCGTCTGTACTGCCGTCATCAACAAAGATTATTTCGTCTTCTTCCTTCAAAACTTTTTTCAATCTTTCATACAATGGCAAAATATTCTCTTTTTCGTTGTATATTGGCACTACAACTGAAATCATTAACATCATATATTGCTTATATATTTAAAAGATTAGATTATGGAAGGAGAGTTGTTAGAAAAAGCAAAAGAAACGATGGCAAAGGAGCCAGCACTTTTAAAGTTAAGTGGAAAAATAATGGTGGCAGGCGATACGCATGGTGATGTAATTATAACAAAACAAATAGTGAAAAAATTTTTTGACGAAAAATATGAGTATCTTATATTTCTAGGAGATTATATAGATAGAGCGCCTCCTGATGTCGGCTCTTCTCTACCAAACATAAACTTTTTGCTGGAAGCGAAAATTAAACACCCTAATAAAATTTATTTGCTTAAGGGGAATCATGAAACAAATTATGCTATTCCATGTTATCCTCATGATTTTGAATATGAAGCGGGACAGCTGTATAGAAATTATATTGAAATTTTTATGGAAATGCCCTTGGCAGCTATACTTAATAATGCTTTTGCTGCTCATGGGGGATTCCCGATTAAAAGGAGCATATATGAAATTGATAAAAACGATGTTGAAGTCATAGAAGAAATAACATGGAGTGATGTGGCTATCTCGCCATTATATAGAGGAGCAGGCCATAAATTTGGGAAAAAGGAATTAAATGAATTTCTGGATAAAATAAAAGCAAAAGCATTTGTGAGAGGACACGATTATAATATGAATGGCATGGTTGTATATGAAAAATGCCTTACTATATTTTCTTCCCGTTTATACAAAGATATGGGAAATAGAGGGGTCCTTATAGCGAAAATTGATGGAAATATTGAAAGCATAAAAGATATCGAAATAGAGGATTTTTCTAGTGGAGAGTGGAGAAAATATAAGATAAAGTATATTCATTAGGGACAACGTGATTAATTTCTGTTAACAGCAGCATCTCTTTATGTATGGTAAAATATAACTATAAAACCAGATAATATCATGAATAGCACGATGAGTATTGCTATAAGCCGCATTAACCATTCTCTTTTCATTTTTCTACCAATATAAACATACCTTTCGCTTTTATTAGATTTTCTTTTGCCTCTTCCACTATTTCAACAAATTCTTTGTCTATCTTTACTTCTTTGCCGCCTATCATAAGGGTGTGGTATCCTTTTTCTTCTATCTCTTTTGCAATTGTCTCTCCATTCTTCTTTATCTCTTCAATTATTATTTTGCTTTTGTCTCTGAAATGAGGGCCTATTTTGTTATATAGAGGTACTGCAATCTTTTTTGCCACCGGCTTTTCCTCTGAAACAACAATTTCGCTTACCTTCAGAGTGCCAGCAATAACATCTTTCCCATCTATTTCACCATAAACAATTATCTTTGAGATTGGTGCGTTCAACGCCATTCCTTGCTTGCTCTTCCAGTCTCTTATCCTAGCAATCACTTCTTTTATCACCTCTCCTTTTTTCTCCGCTTTTTCATCCATTAAGATTGGCTCAGGCCATTTGGAAAGATGTATGCTTTCATCACCTTCAAATTTTTTGTAAAATTGATGATATATTTCTTCGGTTATAAATGGCAGGAACGGAGCAAATAGCTTTGTCATGCCCAGACCAATGGTGTATAGAGTATATAAAGCTGCTTTGTCATCTTTTTCATAAATTCTATGCTTGGTCATTTCCACATAATGATCAGCAAACTCATGCCATAAGAAATATTCCGCCTCTTTCATTGCACTTGAATATTCAAATTTATTCATATGTTCTGTAACTTTCTTTACAACCTTGCTATATAAACTCAAAATCCATTTATCTACAACATGCAATTCAGTTTCTTCTGGCTTTTCTTTAATAACACTTCCTATAAATTTCTCGACATTCCATAGCTTGTTCATCAATCTTATTCCTCTAACAAGATCCTTAAATCGGAAAGGATTGTCCTCGCCAAGCTTGCAAGTTGCTGCATAATAGCGGAGAGCATCAGTTCCATATTCCCCAATTATTTCTAAAGGATCCACCACATTACCCAAAGAAGTATGCATTGGTTTTCCATCAGGTGCAAGAATAAAGCCATCTATCATTACTTCCTCAAATGGTTTTTCATCTGTAATAAGGAAACATCGCAAGATTGTATAGAAGGCCCAAGTCCTTATTATGTCATGGGCTTGAGGACGCAGAGACATCGGATATAATTTTTTGAATATCTCTTCATCCCTCTCCCAAAAAGTATTATATAGAGGAGTGATTGAGGAATCCATCCATGTATCAAAAACATCTTCACACCCTTTTAATTTACCGCCGCATTTTGGGCATTTCTCAACAGGTGGCTTATCAACTGTAGGATCCACATAACATTGCTCCTCTTCTGCTAATACAACTTCCTTGCAATCTTCGCATTCCCATAAAGGTATAGGGGTGGCGAAATAACGCTGCCTTGAAATCACCCAATCCCATTTTAAGGAATTAACCCATTCCTCTAACCTTTTGAACATATATTCTGGATACCATTTCATACTTTTTGCAACCTCTAAAATTTTTTCCTTAAATGGTAAAATTTTCAAGAACCACTGCTCTGCTTGGATAAATTCTATAGGTGTTTTGCATCTCCAGCAGATACCAACGCTTTGCTCAATTTCTTCCTGGCTCGTTAGATATCCTTCTTTCTTCAAATCTTCTATTATTGCTTTTCTTGCCTCCTCCACCTTCATCCCGGCATATTTTCCAGCAAGCTCATTCATTGTTCCATCTTCGTTTATGCATATTTCTATAGGCAAATCGTATTTCATCACCCATTCCAAGTCTTCTTTATCACCTATAGTACAAACCATAACAATGCCTGTACCGAATTCTGGGTCTACACTTTCATCTTCAATAATTTTTACTTTTTTATCATATAGAGGGACAATAACCTCTTTACCAACCAGAAAGGCAGCCCTCTCATCATCTGGATGAATGGCAACAACCTGACATGTTGAGAGCATTTCTGGACGAGTTGTAGCTATTTCAATATAACTTCCCTTTTCATCCTTTTTTATTCCTCGGCCTTCCACATTTTCTGCAAGATAAAATTTTATTGTATTCAGCAATGTTTTCCTTTCTGTATGCTCTATTTCTGCATCTGCCATCGCCGTCATACAACGAGGACACCAGTTGACAGGAAACTTTCCCTTGTAAATATATCCTTTCTTATAAAGACGTATGAAAGAAATTTGGGTGAGGCGACGATAATATTCAGCATCCGTTCTGTAAAAAACGCTGTCATCCATGGATTCGCCCAGAATAATAAATTGATGTATCATTTCCTTTATATTTTCATCTGCAAATTGCTTACATAATTTAACGAATTCGTGTCTATCTATATCTTTCCTAGTTATGCCATACTTTCTTTCCACCCTCTCTTCAATAGGAATTCCGTTTACGTCAAAACATAAAGGAAAGAAAACATTGTAGCCACACATTCTTTTATATCTCGCAATAAAATCAATATGAGTATAATGCACTGCATGCCCAATATGGAGTGCTCCAGAGGCATAACGAGGAGGATTATCTATGGAATATACAGGCTGCCTATTTCTATCAAATTTATAAATTTTTGATTCCTGCCATCTTTTCTGCCATTTTTTCTCGATTTCCTTTGCGTTATAAGCGCTCATTTTCTTCTGAAGTATATTATTGCTTATAAATTTGTTGGATAATTAACCCACCCCCCTTTATTTCCACTGGAAAGTTTATATGGGAGCAAGATATTAAAAATGTGGATGGAATAATTCTTTCGATAAAAAAAGATACAAAAGAGCTTAGAGAGCTGGTGAAATCTCTAGGACATGAAGTAAAAAAAGAATTTATACAGATTAGAGAAAAGCCTACACCATACTATATAGGAAAAGGAAAAATTGAAGAAATTAAAGAATATGTCGAGGAAAAAAATATAGAGGTCGCATTTGTAAATGATGCTCTACGTCCTTCCCAGTGGTTTAACTTGGAAAAGTACCTGAATATTCCTATCTATGATAGGATAAGAGTGATTCTTGAAATATTTGCCGATAGAGCAAAAAGAAAGGAGGCGCAATTACAGGTTAAGCTGGCAAAACTCAGATACGAGAAACCGTTTGTAAGAGAGCTTTTCCATCGCGTAAAAGAAGGGGAGCGCCCCGGATTTTTAGGAGGAGGGGAGTATGTAGTGGCAGATTACTATGAAATGATAAAAAAACAGATGAGAAAGATAAGGGAAGAACTGAAAAAAATTGAAAAGGAGAGGGAGATAAGAAGAAGTAAAAGAAAGGAGTGGGGTTTTTATTTAGTTTCAATAGCAGGATATGCCAATGCAGGAAAAAGCTCATTACTTAATTATCTTACAGGAGAAAAAGTAGTTGTCGAGGAAAGGGTTTTTTCTACACTTTCAACAAAAACAAGTAAATTAAAGATTAAAGGAGATATTCCTTTGCTTTTTACAGATACTGTAGGATTTATCAAGGATTTGCCACACTGGATGATAGATGCTTTTCATTCGACGCTGGAAGAGATTTATCTGGCTGATGTAGTGATATTATTAATAGATGCGAGTGAAAAATTAGATGAAATGAGAGAGAAGGCCTTTACTTCATTAAAAGAAATTTATGGGTTGAAAGAAAAGCCAAATGTAGTTGTCGCTCTAAATAAAGTGGATTTATTGAAAAAAGAGGAAGTAGAGATAAAGAAAAAGGAGATGGAAAAATTACTAGGATATAAATGCATTCCAATATCTGCAAAAACTGGGGAAAATGTTGACATGCTTTTACAAGAAATTTATAATGTTTTACCAGTACCTTCAAAATTAGAAATTAAACTTCCTATAGATAATAATAAAGAAATAATTGGATGGATAGAAAAAAATGCGAATATTTTGGAGTGGAATTTAGATGGTTGTCTGAAAATAAAAATAAAGTGCAGTGAGAGATTAAAAGAAAAGATAATAGGAAGATGTAAGAAGGCTGGAGGAGAGGTAAGAGTGATATGAATATGGAAGAAAGAATAAAAAAAGATATTGAGCTATTCGAAAAAAATTGTAAAGAAATAGAAGATATGGAAATCTTAGAGATGGCAAAAAGATATTATGAAGATGCAAAATATTATTTTTCTAAAGGAGATTTTTTCACATCTTTTGGTTGTATAAATTATGCCCATGGTTTGATAGATGCTATAAGAATGAAGAAAGAAAAATAAAAGTCATGAAAAGGTTTTAATTATTAATTTGTTTAATCAAACATGCATAAGATAGATCTACAAATAGGGAAGGACATATACGAGGCAAATAGGAAAATTGCTGCAGAAATAAGAAAAATGCTTGATGAAAGAGGAATAATGGCTATAGATTTCATGGGCTCAATCGGCTCTGGAAAAACGTTAATTATTGAAAAACTTATAGAACTTTTAAAGGATAAAAAAATCGGAGTGATAGTTGGAGATGTAACCGGTGATGATGATTATAAAAGGATAAAAAAATATGGAGTGCCGGTGGTTAATGTAAATACTGGTAAGGAATGCCATTTAGATGCCCACTTAATTGAGCACGCAATTGAGGAAATGGACTTGGACAGTATCGATATCTTATTTATTGAAAATATTGGTAATCTTGTCTGCCCTGCAGATTTTGAATTGGGAACCCACAAAAGAGGAGTTGTAATTTCTGTTACTGAAGGGGATGATATGGTGAGAAAGCACCCGCTTATATTCCAGATATCCGATTTCATTGTAATAAATAAAATAGATTTGTTGCCCTACATGAATGTTAATATTGATAAGGTATTAGAAGATATTAAGAAAATAGCGCCGAAAGAGGTTTTTTTAACAGATGCTAGAAGTGGAAAAGGAATAAAAGAGCTTGCAGAATGGCTGCTGAATTAATTTTGATTGGGGTGGGGCATGTTTTTGACATTAGAGATAAAATAGAAGAGATTATAGAAAAAGAAGTACCAGATGCCATTGCTTTAGAGCTTGATAAAGAAAGGGCGTTTGCTCTGCAATCCAGCAGGAGAGGGAGAAAATATCCTAATTTTTTATATTCTCTTCTCGCAAAATTACAGGAGAATATTGCCAAAAAATTTGGAAATGCTGCCGGTAGTGAAATGATGGTAGCCATGAAGAAGGCGAAAGAATTGGAAATACCTGTATTTTATATCGACATAAATGCTGAAAAAATAATAAAGCAATTATGGCAAAATCTTTCGTTAAGAAAGAAGATATCTATCTTATTTTCTATCTTCCTTTCCTTATTTATGAGAAAAGAGAGGATAGAAAGAGAAGTAGAAAAATTTCAGGAAGATGTAGATTATTTTATGAAAAAAATGGAAGAAAATTTTCCAGAAATAAAAAAGGTGTTAATTGATAAAAGAAATTGGCATATGGCCAAAAGATTGGAGGAAATACTAAAAGAGAATGGCAAAGTAATAGCTATTGTAGGGGAGGGACATATACAAGGTTTAGAGAATCTGTTGGAGAAAGAAGAAATAAAATTGAAAATAATACACCTAAAAGACCTTATATAATCCATTTTACTATTTCTTCTCTTACATCTTTTTCTTTTTCAAACAATTTCAATAAGTCTTTCTTTTCATTAAAAGGCCTGTTTCTAATTATTTTTGCTGCTCTCTTTTCCCCAATAAAAGGAATATTTTTCAACATATCAAGTGTCGCAACATTTATGTCGATCGGATATTCTAGAGCAGTAATACTTCTATAAGAATGATTGAGGACTTTGACATCTGTAAATCTATTCACTCTTGTTTTATATGGTAGACAAACAAGTATAGGGTAACTACCAATTTGTCTCCCAAAAGTTTTATTCCCGATATTTATTTCCAGATACACTTCTTTCAGCACGGTTTCTTTCGGTAATAATTTTTCAAGCATTGGTTTATTTATTTCTTCATTAACTCTTCTTTTAAATCTCTTAAATAATTCTCTATTTATTCTTACTTTCCAACCCTTCAGGTTTGCCACTTGTCTTATATTTATTCTCCTTAATAAATAACCTTTTTCCAAAACCTTTTTCAAAAATCTGTAATTTTTTGCATAGGTTTCTTTACTCTCTCCTTTTAATCCATAGATTATGTTTATGCCTGGCAAAAAATGTGGCATACCATTTTCCCCTCTTTCTTTACCAACCTCATTTATTATTCTAACTGCATTCATTACCTGTTCAGGAGTTGAATTAAGATTATTCTCTTTAATTACTTTCTCGTCGGCGCTTTCCATACCAAATGCTGCCGTATTGCCAGGGGTACAATATTTTACTATCAACTCTGATATTTTTGTGCTTTCTTCTTCCCATTCTGATATCACTGCAGGGTTTACATTATCAATATGCAGCACCTTGGGCTTTAATTTCGCTATGCCTTCCAATAATCTTTTAATAGCATTTATATTGGGCTGGGGCGCCTCGCTCTTTCCTATTCCTTTTGCCTTATAAGAAAAGAAGCATGACTGAGAACCTAATCTAAAATTGACTATGCCATTTTTCCTTAGTTCTTTAACCTCTTTTATAATATCTCTTTCATCTCTCATAAGAGGTTTCCCAAAAATAGGTTCAACACAAAAAGAACAGCCACTGGTAAACCATCTTACGCATCCTCTATATGTTTCTATTTCTGCTATCAATGGTAAAGGATAGTCAGGATGTTGTTTGACAACTTCTGCCCCCAAAATACTCCATTTCTTCCATTCTTCCGCGCTCCTTTTTCTATGCTGGATCTTACCATTAAGAAAATCATATATAAAAGCGTCGCCATCTTCTATCGCTGCATACTCGACAAATTTATTACCATTTATTAAGCCCCTCCCTCCTCCACTTCCAAAGCCATATTTTGCAGCTGCTCCCACAAGAATTTTAATCCCTTTAAAATTTTCGCAAATTTCACAAAACTCTTTAAAAGAAATTGGCATCCCACGAAGATATCTCCCAGGAACAATAGCTCCAGCTAATATTACAAGAACATCTCCTTTTATTTTTCTTCCTCGCCTCCACTCCTCTATAGTCATATACTCATAATTTTCCCCGGCATCCTTTATTGCACCGGCTATGTAACGAGCATAAGGAGAAATATATGGGGGCACACCTAAGCATGCAGGTTCATCGACGAATCCATCTAATAATGTAAGCATCAATAAAACTAAACAACGCCCCCATATAAACTTTCCAGTGGAAATAAAGGGGGGTGGGTTAAGCAAACTGAATAACAGATGGTATTAAATTTCTTAAATTTACAACAACAGCCTTTGCAGGATCTGGCATAAAATTCATCATTCTCTGATAGTCTGTCTGGGATTGCCAGGCTGAGGCATTAATAAGCAAAACATTCCTATATTGCTCGATGGCTGTTACATGAACATGGCCTGTTACAAAAATATCAGGAACAGCATCAATCACCATATAATCCTGTTTTTCTGGAGCCAATGAAGAGATGCCACCATATATTGGCGCCATATGGCGGCGCTTAAGCATCTCCTTCATTATCTTTGTTGGCTGGTTTTGATTCATATTTGGCAAACAAGTTGCGAAATCCTGTATGGACTGGCCATGATATGCAAGTATGAGCACTCCTTCTATTTCCATGTAACAGGGGTTTCCAATAAAGGTTATATTAAGATGAGAAAATAAATCTTTTATCTCTTTTTCAAAAGCAGGTTGTGGCAAGGCAGGACGCACAGCATCGTGATTTCCAGGTTGCATCAATATTTTTATCTCTGAAGGAATCTCAGATAATTTTTCCGCCAAAAGCTCATACTGCTCATATAAATCTTCAACCATCAAATCTTTTTCCTGTCCAGGATATATTCCTACCCCTTCTATATTGTCTCCGGAAATTACAATATATTTCGCCTTTTCAGCCACACTTTTTTGCCTTTCATTTCCTCTCCTGCCATTTATCCAGTCTAAGAAAGCATCCCATTCTTTTTCCAGAAAACTTTTGCTGCCAACATGTAAATCTGACAGGAAGACAACATAAATCTCTTCGGAAGAAAAATTCTTCCTTCTCTCTACTGGAATTTCTGGCCTCACTATACTTCTCGCAATAAACATTTCTCCTTTTCTCTTACCCACGATACCCAATACTTCATCATGCACTATCAGTGAATCGACATTTTTTGGCACATATACTCTAATTGACTCTTCCTCATCTTCTATTTCAACAAACAAACCATTTGGGGTGCTAACAACATCCTTCACAATTCCTATGGTTGCTATCTCTTCACTACTCCTCAAAGCTTTTTTAATTGGCACTGCATTTTTCATTTCCTGCCTCTTTCTTAAAAAGCCGCTTAATTTTTCAAACCTACTACGAAACAATCTCACAAAATCCTCAAGTGTGCCCTCGCATGTACTATTTCCTGTAACATCTCTCAAAATTTTAAATTTTCCTCTCTCTATTCCTCTCTCCGATACTTGCACCTCCTCTCTTTTCCTCTTCTCTTCTCTCTTTTCCTCTTTTCTCTCAAAAAAACTCCTTATCATGTCAACAGACAGTATGAAAGGCTTCTCTTCCAACTCTTTCAAAATATTTTTACATTCCTCAACACCATTTCCTCTACTAACTAAATATTCAACAGCTTCTGGTTGTATGAGCATCCCTTCCCTCTGAAAGAAATTAACTATCTCTTTCCTCACATCCATTTTTAGCCAGCGCAGACACGCCCCAAGTGGGCACATACCACCACCAACGATTTACTCCAGCACCCTCCTTAGTTCCGCGCCCCTCCGAGCACCGGTAGTTCCTGGCTGGGCCGCTCCCTTCCGGGCCTAACCCCTTGGCCAGGACAAAGGCAGGCAGACTGGCCCTCCAGCCAGCCGGTCTGCCACCTCCAGTCCCAGAGGACGAAACTTCATCGTTGGATGCTGGATCGTTGGCAGCAGCATGTGCCGCCTTGGAAGCTTCGGCTCCGGCTAAGGCGATTTCCGGTTACAGGGGACGCCTAACCCCCCAGCCTAGTCTGCGCTTTTGGCCAGAAACAAAAATTGGCTTGGCTTAATAAAGTTATGGCTTTTTGAGCAGCAGGAATTGACAGCGGAAGAAACGATAGAAAATCCATGCTAATGCCGCTACTTGAAAAGCAACATCTCTGGCGAGATGCCACAATGCTTTGCCATATTCATTTATATGCGAGGCACCAAAAGCTCTGTAATAGCCGGCCCAGAAAGCATCTTTTGCCATATATACCGTTGCTATTGCAAATATTGCAATTACCATTACATCCACGTAAAAAAGCCATCTCTGCCAGGTTTTTTCCATGCAGAAAAATTGAAAAGGAATATAAAAGCTTATATGTTTTGTTTCCTCATTTTCAGTGAGTATATTTTACAAAGAAAAACGGATGAATTGATATTGAAGATATGTACGGCAGCAATTCGTTTTCTCTAAGTTAGACCATTGCGTCCATTTTTCAATTCAATTTGCTCCATTTATATTCTTGTTTAACCAATGTTTAAAAACAATTTCTCATTTATCTCAAAATGATCGTCACTGCTGCCATTATAGTCGAAGACGAAAAAATTTTAATTGCAAAGAGAAAAGAAGGAAAATGGGAATTTCCAGGAGGACGCGCGGAAGCAGGGGAAAGTTTGGAGGGCTGTTTAAAAAGAGAGTTGAAAGAGGAGCTGGATATAGAAGCGAAATCCATCAAATCCTTTATGTGCGTAAAGCATGAATACGATTTTGGAAACATTGAACTACATGTTTTCATTGTGAGATGTAGTGGAGATGTAAAAGCAAAGGAACATGAAGAAATAAAATGGGTTAGGATAAGTGAAATTGATCATGACGATTTCATGGATGCAGATAAAAAAGTAGTGGAAGAATTGAAGAAAAGATGGGATGAAATAAGGAAATGAAATTTGTAGCCCTTTTCTTTTCCTTAAATCTTTTTAGAAATTTATATTAAGGCGAAACTATTTCAAAAATTCTGTGATAAGAATCGGGCCGGCCGGCATACCTTTATCGTGTAAGGAAAGAACAAACATAGATGGAATAATTTATACAAGATGTCTTGGTTTATCAGCAATGGAAATAAGATTTGCTCGCGGGTTTATTAGTGAGGAAGAAGCAAGAGAAATTAAAAAAGTTGCGAAGAAATGCGACATTGCAATATATGTTCATGCTCCTTATTATATAAATCTAGCAGGAGATAAAAGAAATGTTAAGATGAGCAGGGAGAAGATAGAAAAGACGATGAAACTCGGTCAACTTATGGGGGCCAAAATCGCAACAACACATCTGGGCTTTTATGGTGGGTTATCCAAAAAAGAGACTATGCATAGGATAGTGAAAAATCTTCGCCAAATAAGAGACAAAATGAAGAAAAAAGGCGTTGAAATTCCTATTGGCTTGGAAACAATGGGTAAAAAAGAAGTTTTTGGAAGCCTTGAAGAAATTGTTGAAGTCTGCAAACGTGTTAGAGGAACTGTGCCTGTGCTGGATATAGGCCACATCCATGCAAGATGCATAGGCTGCCTCAAAGAAAAAGAAGATTTCCAGAAAGTTTTTGATACAGTTGAAGAGCTGAATCTTAATCACTATCTCATTCATTTAACTGGAGTAAAATATGATAGCAATGGCGAGTTATATCATGTACCAATCAAAAAAGGGGATTTGCCCGTAATAAAGCTTATGGAATGTATACTCGAAAATGATTATGATGTCACCATCATATCTGAATCTCCTGTTGTGGAACATGATGCAGTTTATACTCAAATCTTGTTAGATAGGGCCATGGAAATGATGAAATGAAGTTTAATGATGCTTTACAGCATATCCAGGAGCAGATTCAAAAAATGCTTGAGGAGATTGGGGAAGATAAAATCGAAAAGGCCATGGAATATTTTTTTGAAGCAAACAATATCTTTGTGTATGGCGCAGGCAGGAGCGGCTTAGTAGGAAAAGCATTTGCCATTCGCCTGGTCCATCTTGGTTTCCCAACATTTGTCATTGGAGAAACAATAACAAAGCCTGTTAAGAAGGGTGATTTGGTTGTTTTAATATCTGGTTCTGGAGAGACAATTCCGGTTACCATGACCGCAGAAATTGCTCGTCGTCTCGGAGCAAAAATAATTTCCATAACTGCCAACCCTGATTCGCATATCGCCAGATTTGCTGATTTGCTTATTGTGCTGAGACCAAAAAAGAAAATAGCTGAGTTAGCTCCACTAGGCACGCTATTCGAGGCTGCCGCTTGGTTATTTCTAGATGCAATAATTGCTGAGTTAATGGCAAGAAAAGGTGAAAATGAAGAAAGCATGAAAAGAAGGCATGCAACACTTGAGTAAATTTTAAGAATTAAAATGAAAAATATAATGGTGGCAGCAAATCATTACAATACATATTTATACCACTATATAATGCAAAAGCATGCAACATTCACCAAAATATGATTATCAAAAGTTGCTCACCAGAGCATTGGATGCTTTGCCAAAAGATATAGTAGTTAAGGATAGATTTCAGATGCCTAAAGGAATTATTTTTTACGAAGGGAATACAACTATTCTGAAGAATATTGCTGAAATCGCCGATATTGTCAATAGAGATGTAGAACATCTCTTCAAGTATTTATTGAAAGAGTTGGGAACTGCTGGCGAAATAGATGGTGAGAGAGCTGTTTTTCAGGGTAAGATTCCGGAGAACAGGGTGCAGGAAAGGATAGAGAGATACGTCAACAGATTTGTTTTGTGCAGAGAATGTGGCAGGCCAGATACGAAATTGATAAAGAAAAATAGAACGCTGATGCTTAAGTGTGAGGCATGTGGTGCAATTCATCCGGTTACCGGGAAAATAAGGAAAGGATAATTATCTATACCAGGTCCATAAATTGTGGGCAAAAAAGTTCCATATAAAAGCAGCTGCTATACCGGCGATATTGGCTTTTAAAGGGTGAATAAGAAAAACTTTTGTCAGGAAAGCAAGAATAAATAAATTCAAGAGCAACCCTATTAGACTCGCAAAATTGAATTTTGCCATTCTTTTCAGAAACTCTCTTACTCCTCTTTTTCCTCTATCCCTAAATGTCCAAATTTCATTGAGTGTAAAAGAGGATAGTATGGACGTTTCTATACTCATTAAGCTGGCAACTAGTAAATAAATTCCATGAGATATCAAAAACCACAGCAAAAATTCATTTATCAAGACGCTGAATGCCCCCACTATACCAAATTTTACAAATCTTTTTATTTCCCCTTCATCCCATGCCATTCTGAGTAAATGCTTTGAATATGTGGAATATCTTTCATTAAATGTATCATCTCCTCTCAAAAGCACTGGCACTTCTTCTAGTCTTTCATATTTTCCTTTTGCTAAAATTTCCAGCAAAATTTTATTGCCTATGGGATGCAATTTCGCATTTTTAATAACATCTCTTTTTACTAAAAAAATTTCTGATAACGGGTCTTCGACTATTCTGCTTTTTGGGAAGAGAAGATTAACAAACATTTTTCCTGCTACTGATTTTTTATTCCTTTTGCCTATAACAATATCTGCTCCCCCTTCCGCCTTTTTTATCATTTCCTCAACGCACTTTTTCGCATTTTGTATGTTGTCATTTAGCAGCACAATATATTCTCCTCTGCTTTCTTCAATACATTTAAGAATGGAAGTCGCTAGATTACTTTCTAGAACAAATTTCACTCCCTTTTCTCTCAAACTTTTATTGGGGGAACCAGCAACTAGAATTTCACAGTTCTCTCTATCCAGTGAATCTATAACTCTTGCCAGTCTTCTTCCATATGGAAATATAATCGAAATCATATTTTTCTTACCTTTAATGTCAATCCTTTTTGTTCAACCACAACAATTTCTTCCCCTTCTTTTATCTTTTCATTAGCCTCCGCCCGCCATATACTGCCTTTCACCTTAACCTGACCCGGCTTTTCAGGGTTTATATCTGTGATTGCTTTTCCTTTTGATCCAATCATATCTTTCTCACCTATTTTTGGTCTCTTCCTCTTTGCTTTTATTGCTTTTGCAAGAGCATATGAAAAGAAAGCAGTTAAAAATATTGCTACAACTAGGCTTGCTATTCTGAACGAGGTGTACCAGCTTAAAGGCATTTCATGCATAGCCTTTTCAGCCGGGATAAGCATTATCCCAAATATAAAAGTAATGATAGCTGCTGCAGTCCAGAAGCCAAATGTTGGAGTTAAAGCTTCCACTATAAAAAATAGGAAGGCCAGCAAAATAAGCAGGAGCCCTGCCACATTAATCCCTATAAATGAAAGCCCATATAGTGCCAAAATTATGAAAATAGCACCTATTGTTTCTGGCAAATGGAAGCCAGGCGTTAAAAAACCAAAGATTAGGCCAAAGATGCCAATTGTTAGAAGAAGAGAAGCTATCTGAGGATCAGAAATATAATTTATGAATTTATCTCTGATACCCCATTTTATTATTTTTATGCTGGCATTTGAAACATTTATTTTATAAACTTTTCCTTTCACATTAACTTCTATTCCATCCAGCTTGTCAAGCAAGTCCTTCAAATCTGATGCAACAATCTCTATTACTCCTGCATCCAAAGCCTCTCTTTCATTAAGAGCGACATTTTCAGTAACAAATTTTTCTGCCATACTCTCATTTCTTCCATGAGTTAAAGCCAGGGTTTTAATCAAAGCAACATATGCATTGATTTCCTTTTCATCAGCTTTCTCCGGCAAACCAGTGGCAGGATTTACTATACGAGGCTGACATGCCCCGATTACCGTAGAATTTGCCATGGCTGCTACATGAGAAGCCATTAAGATAAATGTGCCAGCAGAAAAAGCTTTAGCGCCAGAAGGAGCAACATATATGACAACCGGTAAATCAGCGTTTTCTATCATTTTAATAATTTTTTCCATCGAGCCAGTCATCCCGCCATTTGTATCCAGTTTTATGATCAATATTTCTCCCTCTTTGGCTTCACTGAGAGCTTTCTCAAATTGATTAACTGTCCCCTGAGCGATCATTCCTTCCACTTCTGCAACATATATTTTTTTGGCGGACGCTAGCGATGAAATGAATAGCAAGGTAATAAATGCTATAATCAGCAACTTTTTCATCGAGATATGAACTAAAAGAAATTATAAAGTTATTCTTTTTATTCAACCTTCATTATCCTCTTTTCTCTATATCCTGTAATCACTTCTATATAGCCATGCAACATTTTATTTACTCTCTCATCTCCAGTATCCACCCTCAAACTCTTTAAGTTATTCAATTTGTCCTTTGTTGCAACAACAATAATATTTTCTCTACCAACCTTCCTTATTATATCAGCACTAATTGGCTGATTTCCTCTCCCAAAAATAAAGCCTGTGCCGCCCAAAGGACTCACTATGATTTTTGCTTTGCCATCCAAAAATTTTTTAATGTCTTTTTCTCCAGCATCTCTACAAAGCAATTTATTTCCTCTAATGACATCTATCCCCAAAAAACTTCCTTCTATGCCTAGAGCCTTTTTAATTTCCCATGTTGTACTTCCACCCCCTATGATGTATACTGTTTCCTTGTCCATTTCCTCAATAAACCATTCAGCAATCTCCTTTTTGCCTCCTCCCCTCAGAACATCCTTGCCTGCTTGAATTTTGGCATGAATTGGTGTGAGAGCATATCCTTTAAGCTTGACTTTAAATTCTCCTCTCCTAAAAGCCTCTTCATCAATATCCATCACCTCTCTCTCCTCAATATCCAGCGTTTCAAGGGAATCAACAATCTCTGCAGCGTCTCTAGGTGTAAAAGCAAATACAGCAGAATACATTTTCACTCCAGCAGGCACCCCAAGAATTGGTATTTTGCTATCTATAGCATCGAGCAAATCGCAGGCGGTGCCATCGCCACCAACAAAAACTATTATATCTGCCACTTCAGCCATTTTTATTGCAGCTTTTTTGGTATCTTCAGCAGTGGTTTCCTCTGGGGTATCATATATTATCTCTGCTTTTTTATCCAGTTTTTTAAAAACATCTCCTCCCATCTTGCCCGAGCAAATAAAAAAATCTCTTTCAATTCTCAAAGCTCGCAGAAATTCTTCAGCTCTTTTTGGAGCTATTGGCTTGGCTCCTCTTTTAATTGCCTCTTCTACTATTCCATCAGTTCCTTTAAGTCCCACTTTACCTCCCATTCCTGCAATGGGATTCAAAATAAATGCTACCTTCATCATTTAATGGCTTCAATTCTTTCCTGTATGATTTTCTGTGCCTTGAATAAAGCCTGCCTTAAACTCTCAAATTTTTCTCTTGCAGATGGCGGTAAATCTTCCGCCTCTTCCTCAATCTGCTCCAGATATGCGCGGCATGCCACTATAGTGTTGAGCAAATCATATGATACTTCCTTCAGGGGCTTTACTTCGATATCTCCCGCTCTCTCTTTTATAAGTTGTGTCTCTGGCTCCTTTTTGCTGTTACTCACTCTTTCATATAACTCCAGATAAAGTTGTAGAGCTTTTACAAGTTCGTTCCCCAAAACGGTATGTTTCTTCCCATACTTTTCTTCCACAAACTCTTTAAATCTACGCCAAATCTCTTCTTGCTTTGAATCCACTCTTACTCCAATCGGTTTACTCATAATATCATTTTGCTAACAATTTGTTGATAATCATTCTTTTACATATAAATTTTTTGGTTTTAGTGAGCTTGTCGAAAAAACCAGAATAAATAAAGAAATTGCCATGTAAGTGTTTATGTTATGCACTATTGCCATGGCAATTATGTGCTTCATTCTCATAGATTTTTTCTTATATCTCGTGAATAATAATCTTCTTGTTTCCAAT
>JAJRYN010000096.1 GCA_024275755.1 archaeon
AGAGGCATCATAAAATGTCACATCCATTATATCTCCATCTCTATCATTAACTAAAACACTCAATGTTGGATTTATATTCACATTAATACTTCCGTTTGATGGAGATTGCAGGATAGGCTTATCTGGGGGATGGTTGGGCAAAGACACCACTATTTCCCTTTCTTTCCATGCTATTGCCCCATCATCATCTTTTACTGTTAAATTAACAATATAGATTCCCTCATTGCTATATTTATGTTGCACTATTTTTCCGTATGCTACATTCCCATCTCCGAAATTCCAGGTATAATTTACTATGCTTCCATCTTCATCATAACTTGCTGAAGCATCAAATGTTATTATGTCTGTTACAATTGGATTTAAGGGAGTATAGTTGAAATTTGCTACAGGGGGAATGTTAATTATTTCTATCTCCTTTTCTTTCCATGCTATCGTTCCATCATTGTCCATAACAGTTAAATTCACAATGTATATGCCATTTGAATCGTATCTATGTTTCACCACCTTTCCATAAGCTTTCGTTCCATCTCCAAAGTCCCATGTATAGTTGGCAACGTACCCATCTGGATCATAACTCAAGCTTGCATTGAATGTTATTGTATCGAGTTCAGTTGGCTGTAATGGCTGCCAGGAGAAATTGGCAATGGGCGGAATATTGCCTGCAATGAGAAAACTCCTGTTTACAGGCATGACATATATTTCATTGGCGCTGGAATCGCTTACAGTAATATTTGCCAGATTTAAAGATGTAAAACCATTTTTCATGGGTTGAAAAGTTATTTTCACAAGATTTTCTTCAGTTATATTCTGAGGGAGAGGCATATAACCAGCAAATTTCATTTTATTTTCTCCGATTGAGTATGAGAGAATTAAACTACCATTCTCAATTTGTAGTGGAGTTAGAAAAGTATTATCATAAAGCAGTGTAAAGTTAATACTGTAAAAATTTGTAATATTTGTTAAATTAACAGATGCAATAAATTTTCCATCAGCTTTTTCCACATTCACTTTTAGTTCCGATGATGTAGCCACTATGGTTGTATTTCTCCATATTGCCTGTATTTCAGTAGCATTATAACTACTGAGATTGCCCTTTACTGTTATATTAAATATTCCTTCTGTAAGGCTGAGAAAACGCAAGGCAGCTATATATCCACTGCCATTCACGCTTTTATTCTCTGCTATTGCCACAATTCTGCAAACCTCGTTTTGGAGGGAGTAATTTATTAGGATACTGACATTGTTTATGCTTCCATTATAAATATCCTGAATTTGAAGAGCCGATGAATTATAACGAAGGCTTAAATCAGCAGCATAGAAATTTTGCACTTCATTGATTGCAACATATACAGTAAACTCATTTCCTATCTTTACAATATGGGGCGAGGAAATGGATACTTCTGCACCTCTTGCATAAGCTATTGCAAATATAATGGCTATCACAATGAATATTGCTCTTTTCATGCCAATCCCAGTATTTTATTCACAACCATATGCAGGTCTTTTTCATTAACATTTCCATCTCCATTTACATCAGCTGGTGGATAATCTTCAGCATCCTCCTCTTTTTCTATAATTCTTTTTATGATGGCTATATCAACAGCATTTATTTTACTATCCATATTCGCATCTCCTCTTTCCCACACTTCAATTTCTTTTTCAGCATAATATTTATTGCCATATAAGTCAACTACAGTTAGATTAACTTTGTATTTTCCAGCATGGATATAAGTATGGTTAACTTTCTTTCCATATGCCATTTCGCCATCGCCAAAGTTCCATATCCACTGTGTGATATTTCCCTGTGAACTATCATTGAAATAAACTGTTTCATTTACGAATGCAAATGAATGTGTGAAATTTGCCACAACTTTTTCAAAAGTTCTGAAAAATTGTATTGGTGTAGAATTCGTTTCCATGCCGTCGTTAGCGAGGGCATACCATGCATATTCCTTCCCATACTCAAGATTTACAGCAATACTTGTCACTCCGTTCAATGTTTCGACTTCATAGATTTTACTTCCGTTTTCCCAGTAGAATGTTACATCAATCGTATCTCCATCGGCGTCATAAACATTTACCATAAGAGAAGTTTTTACATCAACAATAGAATTATTTTCTGGAGCTATTATGATGATAGATGGCTCATGATTCTCTCCTGCAAGGGTAGTAAAATTCTTTACCTCTCCATAAAAAATCCTGCCATTTGAGCCTACTGCTATAGCTCTGTAATAATATTTCTTTCCGTCAACAAGATTCCCTATTTCCATATCATATATGCCTGTTGAGTTCACTATCATGACTCCTGTAGTTTTTCTCTCACCATCCCAGTATTCAAACCAGAGATAACAGAAAATACTTTCACCCATATCACTAACATTAGCATACAAAGTGGCGTTGTGCTGAAATGCTATTGCATCCAAAGTTTTTACAACTGGAGGAGATGGCAGGGCAATTGTTTTGAAGGAAAGATTAACTCCATATGAAATTCCTTGGCTATTTTCAACAACTGCTCTGTAAAAATAGGTGGCGTTTTCCTTCAATCCCGTTATAACCTCACTGAATTCTCCCGTGCTATTCATTATTTTCTTTGGCGTCTGCTGCTTTTCTCCTCCTTCCTCCCAATATTCGAAGTAGACATAGCATTCTTCGTCTCCGCCCATGTCCGTTAGATTGGCTTTTAAGACAACAGCATATTCCATGCCTCTGGTCTCTGTTGTCGCCTTTACGGCTGTAGTTTCAAATGTCCTGTCATAGCCATATGTTCTTCCCTTGCTATTTTCTGCCACAGCCCTGAAGTGATAGGTTGTGCCTGGGGTTAAACCGCTTATTTCTACCGATATTTCTCCGCTTTCACTAACATTTTGTATTTCTGTTGAGTAGCCATATGAAGTTGTTTCTCCATATTCAAACCATACCTGACAGCTATTCGCTCCTCCAAGATCAGTCAGATTTGCTTTTAATATTGCTGTATTGCTTGTGATATTTGAAGCATCTAGAGTAATTATGGAAGGAAGTATTACCTGTGTTGTAAATGTCACATCATCTCCAGCTACTGTTCCAGCAGCATTACTTGCAACAGCCCTAAAATGATATGTTATTCCTATTTCCAGGTCCATTAACTCATAAGAAAACGAGGAGGGGGATGTTTTTGTGAGATGAGGTGTGGAATAGGCATAATCCTCCCAGTTTGTATGAGAGACAACGTCATAGACAAACCATACCTGACAGCTTGCTGCCCCAACTTTACTCAAATATCCATTTAGGGTTGCGAAGCTATAGCCTATATTGCTTGCAGCCTGCGTAGTAACTTGTGGCAAAGCAGGGGGTGTGTGAAATGTTTTATCCACACCATAAGAAATTTTTCTGCTGTTCTTGGCAACAACTCTGAAATGATAAGTTGTATCAGGCTCCAAGCCAGTTATTGTTGCTGAAAAAGTGGTTGCACTATACTTCGTTTGCTTGCCCGTTGAGTAGCCATATGAAGTTGTTTCTCCATATTCAAACCATACCTGGCAGCTACTATCACCCCCCAAATTTATCAATTCTCCATTAAGTTTTGCAGAACTGCTTGTAATGCTTGAAGCATTTAATGTTGAAACAGTTGGAGGAGCTATTAAAGAAAAGCTTACATTCTTTGATAATTCTGTAACATCAAGTACGAATATTTTGCTGTTATTTTCGTCGCCATATTCGCAATATACTTCTATTGTATCTCCATTTTCACAATTTTGGAGATTGAATAAATCAGCCTGATAATATCCGTTTGACTGGGTATAAACAATAAGCTGAGTCGATTTTGTCAAATCTTTTATATATACAGCTACACCTGCCAAGGGGCTGCCGGTTGAATCCTTTATATAGCCATATACTGGAAAAGGCTGATCTAATGCCTTTCCCATTTCAACTATACTCATCGCTCCTGCCATTATCAGCATTGCCACAAACAAACTTTTTATTTTCTTCATCTCATCACCTCTATTAAAAACTCTCCACTACTTGCAACTCTTAAAACAATACAATCTCCAGGCTGAATAACAAAATCATACTCAGGAGGAGAAACCCCAACAATATAGCTATCAAAACTTCCACTGCTTGTATTCCATCTGCTTATTACACTCCCAGCAGGCATAACATCACTGCCAATCATGGAAGCAAGCTGAGAAGCC
>JAJRYN010000097.1 GCA_024275755.1 archaeon
GAGGTTTGGGAAACAAATTTCTGGATGATTTGAGACAGGCATCATGCTTGATACATATTGTGGATGTATCTGGCTCTACCGATGAGGAAGGCAGGCCGTGCAGCATTGGCAGCCATGACCCAGCAAATGACATAAAATTCCTTGAGGAAGAAATTGATTACTGGATTAAGGGACTGCTTGAAAAGGACTGGCGACGTATTAGCACAAAATGTAAGCTGGAAGGAACGAAAATTGAAAAGATGCTTGCAGAAAAGCTAACTGGACTTGGTATAAAGGAGGAGGAGATAAGAGCAGCTATAAGAAAAACATCTCTTCCAGAAGATGCAACGCTGTGGAAAGATGATGACTTACTCAAATTTGCAACACAGGTAAGGCAGGAATCAAAGCCTATTTTACTCGCATTGAATAAAGCAGATAAGGCTCCAGAAGAAATGGTGAAAAAATTTGCAGGAGAATATGCCATTCCAACCTCTGCCATGGCCGAGCTCGCTCTGGTTAAGGCAGCAGAACATGGCTATATAGAATATAAGCCGGGAGATTCAGCATTTAGAGTTATTAAGGATATGGATGAAAAGCAGAAGAAAGGCCTTGAATATATAAAAACCCATGTAATGGATAGATTTGGCTCAACAGGGGTGCAGCAGTGTATTGATAAAGCTGTTTTTGATTTGCTCAACCTGATAGCTGTATATCCAGTAGAGGATGAACATAAACTCTGTGATAAAGACGGAAATGTGCTTCCAGATGTATTTTTACTGCCTCATGGTTCAACTGTCATTGATTTGGCTTATAAAGTTCACAGCGATTTGGCAGAGGGTTTTATAAAAGCTGTCGATGTAAGAACAAAGAAAATAGTTGGTGCAGACTATAAATTGAATAATGGCGACATCATCCATATTATTGCAAGATAATTCATTTCTTCTTTAATTCTATAATCACAATTGTTCCCCTCGGCTTATTATCTTCAATGTGTATAGAGCCGCCATATCTTTCAATAATTTTTCTTACAATGTATAACCCCAAGCCCGTTCCCTTTGTCTCTCCATAACTGAAACGTTCCTCGAATACATGCTCTTTTATTTCATCAGGTATTCCTTTTCCATAATCTGCAATATGTATTCTGCAGATATTGTCCTCGCTTTCTATTTTCACATCTATTTTGTCTGTTTTTCCGTGGGTAATGGCATTTTTTATAACATTCTCTATAACAGAGTATATTGCATCATCAGCCATTACAATTCCATCCCCTTTTATATTAAAATCTAAGTGATAATTTTTGAGGATATTTTCTATAATCTCCCTTATATTATATTCCTTTAACTCTTTGCCAGATGCCAGCAACGCCTCCAAATCCTTCATGCGATGTATCATCTGAATGCTCTTTTCTACTCTTTTAATCGCTTTGTCCAAGGGATGTTCATCCTTCTCTTCTAGATATAGCTCCAGAGAACCCTGGATGATTTGCAAATCAGTAAGGATATCGTGTCGCATGATTTTGTTTATCAGTTGCAACTCCTCATTAAGTTGTTTTATTTCTTCCTCATATTTTTTGTGCTTGGTTATGTCCCGCAATATAATTAAACGTCCTGCCAAATAACCCAGTCTATCATGTATTGGGGAGATGTATATGTTATAATAACGCTGTTTGCCTCCTTTATAGAGACAAATTTCTTTATCTTTTACATTCAGATTCTGCAGGCATTTGAGCAATTCTTTTTGCGTCGATAAAACTTTTCCTACTGGCTGTGCAATTATCTCGGCCAGAGGATGCTCTATAATCCTTTCTGCAGCAGGATTCACATCGACAATTCTATTTTGCATATCCAGCACAATAACGCCTTCTTCCATATTTTCAATAAGGATATCCCTTGCAATGGGCACAATGTCCAGAAATCTAAAGCGCAATACTGCCCAAGCAGCAGATAAACCACTTATGAAGAGAGTAAAGGGAGTTAGATCAATGGGAGGAAATGGATTAAAACCAAATATATACAGCATGTTTCCAATCCAAGGAACTATTGCACCTATTAGCAAGATAGCAATTTGTTTTCTATATAGCAATGAAAAATGAATAAGAGCATAACTCAGCAAAAGTATCGCAATTAAAAGTAGAGAGTAAGAATATGCAACATTTATCCAAAATCCTATGCCATGTGTCACACTCAATACAGAAAATGCGTCACCTGTTTCTATTCCAATATTTTCCCAAACAAGATGATGAAATTCATTTGTCCAAACCAGAAATAAAATCAGAAGAGGCTCAATAGATAATAAAACGTAACAGCGGCGATTAAGCCATTTTTCCTTTCCAGTGTATTGCAAAGTCAAAATAAGCCATGCTGTTGGAGTAGCTACAATACCGAAATACTGGAACTTTGCCCAGAATATTTTTGCAGATAGCTCTGCACTTGCTATCTCCATTGCATAGCCGAATGTCCACATTGCTATACCAGCCATGAGCAAAACAAAAGGTAGTATGCCAGCGGAGGGGCGGCTCCGCCATGCAAAAATTGCGAGTGAAACTGATACAACCACTACTGCGGCAAGAGGGAGGAGATACGGTGTAAATTGCCAGTGCATCATGATTTAATTGATTTTTGATATTAAGATTTTCGGAAATTTCTGCTGGATATTAAGGTAAAGATATATAAAATAGAAGTATATTCCTTTTTATGGTATTGCCCATTGATTTGCTAGAAGTCAGTTTAAATAGAGATATTTCTTTGCTGCTCAAAGACGGCAGGATATTAAATGGGAAACTGATTGGCTATGATCAGTATATGAACCTGGTTTTAGATGATGCAAGAGAAGAAAAGGAAGGGGGAGAAAAAAGATTGGGCAGAGTTGTTGTAAGAGGTAGTAATGTTGTGAGCATAGCCATTGTCTGATAAATAAGTTTTTAAGTTTATTTACAATTATCTTTAAAATGAAGGATATTAAGTCAGGAAGAAATTTATTGCTTCTATTCATGGCAGTAATTATAATTATAATTGTCATAATAGCTGCTCCTTTTGTATATCAGAATTACAAAAAGGTTCTGAATCCAGTACATGATAAAGACGGAGATGGTGTGCCTGATAATGAAGATGCTTTTCCTAATGATCCAAAAGAATGGAGAGATAGCGATGGGGATGGCATAGGAGACAATGCAGATAATGATGATGATAATGATGGCATTTTGGATAGCCAAGATTATCTGCCATATAATGATGGTGCAATAAAGGTAGAGATTTACAAGATAAGGGTAAAAGATTATTTGGTTCTGAATCAACAGATAGCAAAAATATACGCTAAAATATATATCGATGACGTAATGTATGTTTTGCCAGAGGAAGGTGTAAAAGAAATTCCCATTGATGAAGATGTTACTGTAAACTGGAGTGTAAAACAAAATGTGGATGATAGTATCGGCTATCACACAATAAAAATCGAGTTATATTACAAGGATATTCTCAACAGAGACAAACCCCTTGACATAAATGGAGAGGATGCTGATAAAGAAACAGGAAAGGCACTGACCATAAACTATTATATAGGAAACAAAGTAGGCCATCAGTATCCGGAGGGAGGGACATATAAGGTTTCTGACGGAAGCGAAGATGGTAACAGCGGATTGTTTAATGAAAAGGATGCAAGAATTTATTTTAGAATTGTAACAGTTGATGCAAAAGCCTGATTATTTTACAAGCTTTGCCAACGCTCTTATCATTTCTTTTTCTCTTTTACTAAACCCAAATTTTTGCCATTCTACCTTTTTCGGTTTCTTCTTTTTCTTGAAGATATCTATAACATTTCCATCAGTATATGATGGTAATGGCAAATTCATTGAATGCAAAACAGTAGGCATAACATCCATTACGCTTGCATTTCTATCCCATTCCTTAATTTCCTTTCCATAAGCCATGAAAATGCCGTACTTTGAATGCTCTCCTTTGAAGTGGAATTTACCTGGCTTTTCCAGCACCTTTCCAAAATTCAACAGATCCATTATTGCATATCCTTCTTTCAGTTCAGCCACCAGATAACTTATGCCATCTTTGCCATACATTTCATGCAGCTTCATTATCATCTTGCCATCATCCTCAAAAGAATTAATTAACCCAATGATATCTTCTTTAATTTCTTTCTTGCATATTATTGCCCTCGAGCTGGAAGAGAGACAAAATGCCGCTGATTTTTCAAAATCTATCATCTTTTCCTTAAAAGCAATTGAAAACAACAATTTACGCATGAAGGGAAGGTGGGTGAAGTTTTTGGGCATATGATAGAGAAGTCTGGTAAGCATTTTTCCTATTATGAGCGATGATGGCTTTTTATTTGCAACAACATATCCTTTTTCATAAAGTAAATTGTTCAAAAAAATGTTCTTTTTTATGCCATAAAAGCCATGATCAGATACAATAAAATAATTGGCTCTGAATTTTTCTGTTATTTTTCCTATCTCTTCATCAACTTTTTTATATACTTCAAACACCTCTTCTTTATCCCATAAAAAATGCTGCACCAAATCTGTAGCCCTATAAACAATCATGCCAAAATCCCAGTCAAAATTCTTCATTAATTTTATGGCTGCTTTTGTTCTACTCTCTATCCATTCATAAAGTATTTTTTTAACCTTCTCTGGATTATAATATGCTGCCATTCTTATTGGCAAATCATCCACAATCAAATGTTCCATTTTGTAGTCGGCAAGCATCTTTTTTATTTCCTTGGGCTCAACAAAATTCTCATTTGGGGGCGTTAATAAGCCCGAGATGATAACGCCGTTCACTCTCTCTGGAGGATATGTAACAGGCACATTTATCACTATACTTCTTTTTCCTATATCACTGAGTAAATTCCAGATTGCCGGCATGCGGCGATGACGGGATGAAACAACCTTTACGCCATTATCAAAATAAAAGAAATCATATATGCCATGCTTTTCTGGCGTCACACCTGTAACAATGCTTGTCCAAGCAGGAGCAGAAGATGGGGGCAGCGTGGAAGCAAGCTTACCGTAACATGAATAAAATTGCTGTAATGTCGGCAGTTCATCAATCCATTTTTCAATGAACTTTGGTTCAGCGCCATCTATGCCTATTACAATGCCCCTCATTCTATTTTGTATACTTTATCTCCTTCTCTTACCCTGTCAATCACCTTTACGCCTATTTCATCTCCGGGTTTTGCCTCCTCTATTTTCTGCCTGTTTATCTCCATTGATTCAACAATTTGCTCGAAATCTGTTGTTGCTCCTCTAATACGAATTTTATCCCCAACTTTTAGACTGCCATTTGTAATTTTTATTGCTGCTACCCCTATTTTCGAAAAATAATGTTCAACATATCCTATTTCCTCCATGATAGTAATATTAAAAGCATTATTTATGAATTTGGAAATGAGCATCGTAATTAATAGCAGCCTTATGTTCATTTTTCTCTAATCTCACCAGACAAAAGATGTAATTTATATAGGATTTGTTTTTTAACAATAATGAAGAGAGTCGTCACGATTCTTATCTTCCTTCTTTTTCCCTTTTTAATTCAGAATTGCATGGCTGAGGTTATTGTAGCTGGAATTGACGAAAATTATCCTCCTCATGAATTTGTTGAGGATGGAGAAGTAAAAGGATTTAATGTTGATGTGATGGAGGCGATTGCTCTGGAAATGGACAGAGAAATTATATTTAAACCAATGGTATGGCATAAAGCTATGGAAGCATTAAAAAACGGGAGTATTGACATACTTTGCATGGCAGCTTATGAAGAAAGAAAACAATATTTTGATTTTAGCGAACCCATTCTTGATTTAAAACTAGCGATTTTTGTGAAGGAGGAAGTAACAGGAATAACAAATATAGAAGATTTAGCAGGACATAGCGTGGCTGTTCAAAAAGGAGATATAGCAGAAGAAATTCTGCAGGAAAGAAATATCAATGCATATATAGTTGAAACGGGTAGTCAGGATGATGCTCTAAAACTTGTTGCAAACGGAGACGTAACTGCATTCCTCGGAAATTATTATACAGGCGTATATCTCATTCACGAGCATGATTATAGAAATATAAAGGTAATCGGAGAAATGTTAACCATAGGGCAACGTGTTATTGCAGTGAAAAAGGGAAATGATGAACTGCTGGCAGATATAAATGCTGCTATAAATGCTATAAAGGCTTCTGGAGAATATGATAGGATATATGAAAAGTGGTATGGTATGCCTGTTTATGTTGAAAAGAGATTGCCTCAATGGATAGTGTATTCCATTCTTGGCTTGTTTGGCTTAATAGGAATTGTTTTCATCATGCTGAGCTTATGGAACAGAACACTGGCAAGGAGGGTTGCTGAAAGAACTGCTGAATTGCAGGAGTATAAAGATAATCTCGAAGAAAAGGTAAGAGATAAAACAACAGAAGTGAAAGCATTGACATATGCTCTCGCCCACGATTTAAAAGCTCCGTTGAGGAGTATACAATCTTTTACTTTTATTCTCTCAAATGAATATGTCGATATTCTGGATGAGGAGGGGAAAGATGCTCTGAAAAGAATAGTTTCAGCGACAAAAAGAATGGAGATATTAATAAATGATTTGCTGGAATATGGAAGAATTGAAAGAAAAGACGTGGAAAAGACGAATATTGACATGAATGAGCTGGTTGAAGAAATTATAAAAGAAATGGAGGAGTTAGTCAGGGAGAAAGACGCTGAAATAAAAATTTCGGAGTTACCATGCATAAAATCAGATTATGAAATTTTGAAAAGAATAATGACGAATTTAATTCATAATGCTGTTAAATTTGTGGAGAAAGAAAGAAGGCCGATGGTCAGAATATACAGCAAAGGAAATGACGCGGTCAAAATATTTGTGGAAGATAATGGTATAGGAATTCCAGAGGAGTATCAGCAAAAAATTTTTGAGTTATTTGAAAGGTTGCATGGAAGAGAAGAGTATGAGGGTACTGGCATTGGTTTAGCCATGGTTAAAAAAGGAGTGGAAAAATTGGGAGGAAAAGTTGGTGTAAAATCTGTGCCAAATAAAGGCAGTATTTTCTGGATTGAGTTGCCAAGAATATGAAAGAAGCAACTCGCATTGCTTGATAGACACAGTCAATTGTCAATTGTGAAAAATTTAAATAGAACCTCTATTATATTTGTATATTATGATGTTCCTTATTATTGATGATGAACCTGATGATAGAAAACTAGCCATAAGGTATTTAAAAAAGGAATTTCCTGATGCAGAATTTATTGAAATTTTTACCCAAAAACAATTTTATGATGCGCTTGAGGAAAAAAATTTTGATTTTGTTATTACTGATTATCAGTTACACTGGGCAAATGGTATAAAAATTTTGAAGGAAGTAAAGAAAAGAAATCCTTTTCTGCCAGTTATAATGCTCACTGGCACAGGGACAGAAGAAATTGCTGTGGAAGCATTAAAAGCTGGCTTAGATGATTATGTCATAAAGACTCCGGAACATTTCATGAAGTTGCCAGCAGCAGTAAAAGTTGCAATAGAAAAAGCGAAAATAAATCAACAGGAAAAAATGCTTGCCTCAATTGTGGAAAATGCAAAGGAGGCGGTTATAAGTGTGGACGAAAACGGAAACATAATATATGCTAACAAAGCAATCGAAGAAATTTTTGGATGGAAAAAGGAAGAAATTATAGGTAAGCCAGCATCGATTTTTGCCATCGATAAAAAAGAGCAGGAAGAACAACTTGACGAAGCAATAAAGAAGGGAGGAGGAAAATTTGAGACGGTAAGGAAAGATAAGCATGGGAATGAAATCCCTGTTTTACTCACCATCGTTCCATTTAGGGATGAAAAAGGTAACCTACTTTTTTCGTCTGAAATAATGAGGGACATTCGAGAATTAAAGGAATATGAAAAAAGAGTAGAACATTTAAATGAGGTTTTAAGGGCCATAAGAAACGTAAATCAACTTATCACAAAGGAGAAAGGAGTTGATAGATTATTACAGGAAACCTGTAAAACTTTATTTAAAATAAGAGGATATGAGGCCACATGCATTTCACATAGAGATAACATATATATAGCAGGAAACAAAAAAGATTATGAGGAATTGCTGAAATATATTAAAGAAAAGGAAATAGAAGATGAAATAGAAAGAGAAGGTAAAAAATTACTATATCAATTTAAAAATAAATATCTGCTTGCTCTACCCCTAATAAAAAATGGGGTTCAAGGAATTCTATATGTTTTGCGTCCAAAAAAATTTGACGAAGAAGAAATCCGTCTCTTAAAAGAAGTTGGTCAAGATATTGCTTTTGCAATTCACTCGATTGAGTTGGAAAAAGAATTAAGGGAAGAAAGAGAGATGGTAAATGCAATTTTATCGGCTTCTCCAGTTGGAATTGGCTTTTCAATTAACCGCGCTATTGGATGGGCTAATGAAGCAATGTATAAAATGGTTGGTTATACACCGGAGGAAACTCTTGGAAAAAGTACTAGAATACTGTATGAAAGTGACGAAGAATATGAAAGAGTTGGTAGAGAAATAGAAAAGGCATTTAAAAAAGGGAGGATAGCGGAAATAGAGACAAAATGGAAGAGAAAGGACGGAAGTGTTTTTGATTGTTATCTGCGCATATGCCCGATAAACCCAGAAAAACCTGAGGAAGGAATCGTGGTTGTAGCAATGGACATAACAGAAAGAAAAAGACTTGAAAAGGAATTAAAAGAAAGCGAGGAAAGATTTAGACAATTTTTCGAGAATGCACCTGAATATTGTTACATGGTCTCAACCGATGGTAAAATACTCGATGTAAATAAAAGTGCGTTAAAAGCGCTTGGCTATAAAAAAGAAGAACTTGTTGGAAAATCTTTATTTGTAATTTATTCACCTTCCTCACGGGAAAAAGCCAAAAAATTGTTCATGAAATGGAAGAAAACAGGAAGATTGAGAAATGAAGAATTAAAAATAATAACTAAAGATGGGAAAGAGAGAACAGTTTTACTGAGTGCAGATGCGGTGAGAGATGAAAAAGGAAATATTATCCATTCTATCTCTATCCAGAGAGACATCACTGAATTGAAAGAGATGGAAGATGCCTTGAGGGAGAGTGAGGAAAAATACCGCACTCTTGCGGACAACGCTCCAGCGGGTGTTTTTATTGTTTACAATAGGGAAGTAATATATCTAAACAAAAAGGCGGAAGAAATGTTAAGAAGAGAGGAGGATGCTAAACATTTATATGTCATGTGGAAAAAGGATGGAAAACTGCCAATTGATGCTTTTTTTAACTTATGGAAAAAGGAAAAAAGAGAGAAAATAATGAGTGTCTTCGAAAAAGGCTTGAAAGGAGGAAAATTGAACACTGCCGAATTAAAAACTTCTGGTAATAGGCATCTTCTATTCTACATAACAGGTATAAAATACAAAGGTGAGGATGCACTGCTAGGCATTGTCCAAGATATTACAGAGTTAAGAAAAACAGAGGAAAAATTAAGAGAAAGCGAAGAGAAATTTAGGAGCCTAGTTGAAAATGCCGATGATGCAATTTATATTATTGCCTCTGAAGGATTCGAATATATAAATCCAGCATTTGAAAAACTTACTGGTTACAGTAGGAAAGAGATATTGAGTAAAGATTTCAATTTCTGGAATTTGATACATCCAGAAGATATAGAACTTATAAGAAAAAGAAGGAAGGCAAGAATTAAGGGCGAAAAGATAGCTGGGAGATATGAATTTAGAATAGTAACAAAAGACGGAAAAATAAAAAATGTAGAATCTTCAACAGTTCCTTTAGAAAAAGGAAGAACCCTTGGGATCATGAGAGACATTACCGAAAGGAAAAAAGCTGAAGAAATGATAAGAAAATTATCTGATTTGCACTATGTTATAGGCATGAGTATAAACAGGAGTAGCACAATCAAAGAATTGTGTGAAAATATACTGAAGCATATAAGAGAAATAATTGAAATTGATCATACAAATATATTCATTTATGAGGAAGAAAATAACATTTTAAAGCCAATTGCCCACTATGGCTATCCTGAAGATTTTGCAAAGAGAGTGATGAAAAGTTATATGGTGGATGAAAAGCAACCATGGGAAGCAGTTAAATCGTTTTTAGAGAAAAAAGAGAGATATGTAAAGGATTTGAAGAAGCACAAGCCATTGTCCTTTAACTGGGACTTATACAGAAAATATGATGCTACTGAACTCTATACACTTCCTCTCATTACAAAGAATAGGGTATATGGCATATTACAGGTTTTGAATACTTCCAGTAATCCGTTGACGGAGGATAAAAGAAAATTACTCAAAAGCATAGCAGAAGAAATTGCAGCAGGAATTGCAAAAATAAAGGCAGAGGAAGAAACAAGAAGGGCATTGGAGCAAGAAAGAGAGTTTAAGTTGAGAGCAGCCCACTATTTCTTCAATCCAATAGCCATTGCAAAAGGATATCTCGAATTGATACTGGAGGAAGAAGGCGAAAATGAAAAAATATTAAAAGCTATTGAGGCTATAAATAGAGTAGAAAAGGTAGTTAAAAATGTTACACAAAGGGGTGAGATAGTTGAATAAAAAAATATTGATTATAGATGATGAGCCCGACATGCACGAATTGCTAAAGGTACATCTAAACAAAATCGAAGGCGTTGACATATTAAGTGCATATTCTGGAGAAGAAGGAGTGAAGATATATAAAGAGCTGCATGAAAAAGGAGAAACTCCTGCCCTGGTTATTATGGATTTGAACTTATCAGGAAAGGAAGATATTGAACTTATAGATTTGCATAAGGATGGGATGGATGAGAAACTGGATGGTGTGAGGGCTACAGAACAAATTCTGAAAATAGACCCTAAAGCAAATATATGGGGTTATACAGCATGGTTTGATACAGACTGGGCAGAAAAGTTAAAGGAAAAAGGAGCAAGAAAAATTTTTGGTAGAGTCACTCCATTTAAAGAATTTGCAAAAATGGTGAAAAAGTTTCTGGAGGAGGGAGAATAAAGCTATCTCTTGTATCCTATTTTTCTTAAAAATTCTTTTCTTTCTTTTTTATCTTCCTCGCTTTCTACTCCTTTGCTTTTATATCCGTCTACTACACCAACTATAGCTCTACCAATCTCTTCACCAATTTTCGTCTCATAAATTAAAACTTTTGTTGGATTGGCGGTAGCACAATATATTCTGCATACTTCTGGCACATTCTTTATCGCATTTAGTACATTTATTGGATAACAGTCCTTCATAAAAATTATAAAGGCGTGTCCCGCTGAAATTTTTTCTGCATTTTTTATGGCGAGCTGTATCATCCCTTCATCATTTCCATCATATCTTATAAGGCATTTGCCAGAAGCCTCACAAAAAGCTATACCAAATTTTGCATTTGGTACATTTACCATGGCTTCATACAAATCTTCGACACTTTTAATAAAATGACTTTGCCCTAGAATAAAATTTATTTCTGGTGGCTTCTCTATTTCCACTTCCTGTATCATGTTTTTAAATAAAAAAGAAAAATTTAATGATTGCGCTATGTTATTCAATTCCATCATTAGTTATAAAAAAATTGATGGTTCTGCCTGCTGGTATGCTTCTGTGCTTAAGGAGTATCGCCTTCCTTTCTTCTTTGCCATTTTTACTTCCCACCTTCTCCACCCTTATAATTGTTTTTGCAATGTGGTCCATGCTTCTTCCAGCAAACGGCTTCACTTCATCCCCTGCAGAATAAACTTGGCTTGTTATTATAACAGGAATATTTTTCTTTCTTGCCTCTATCTGCAAGGTTACAAGCTGCTTTGTTAAAGAGCGTGTAGCCATCGCTTCATCTTCATTCATTTCAAGGCGATAAAATAAATTTGCACTATCAAGGATAATTAAGCCAGCATCAATTTTAACTGCTTTTTCCACCATTTCCTCCTGTTCTTTTAAAGAAAATGGAAAGAAAAAAAGGATTTTCTCCAGCTTCTTTTTATCTTTAATCACCTGTAAAAGCCTTTCCTTAGAGACGCCTTCTGTGTCAATATATACAACTTTTTTTCCTTCTTCCACACAGCTTCTCGCAGCCTGAATGCATATGTTTGTTTTTCCTGTTCCCCCCTCACCATATATCTCTGTAACTATGCCTGCCTCTATACCTCCATTCAAAAGCTTATCTAAAGAGCAATGCAACGGCAATTTCTTTTCCACATTCTTAATATCGAAGCATCTCAAAAACTTTAGGAACGATAACTTTCTCTTTCTCTCCCACTCTCTCCGTTTTTCCCTCAATATAAAGATATGCTGTATAAGCTGCAAGATATGCATCTAACTCATGCTTATTTCTTGCTTTTACACCTATCTTCTCTGCCATCTTGCGCCAGTCTTTCTCATATATGCCAAGAATCTTGGCAGTTGCAGTAGGAAAAACTTCTATTACTTCTGCATCTATTTCTTCGACAATTTTGCCTGCCCTCTTCACAAGCAATTTCATCGATGGCATGGTAGGTGGCATCGCCCCATATTTCTTGAGGACTATATCTGCTTCTCTTATTCTGATTTTTTTCATAAGAGGAGCATCTATCGCCACAATTTTTGGTTTTGCTTCATTGATAGCTGTTAATATTTCCTCGTCATTATGAAAAGTGAAAAGAAAGATGTCATCACCTATGATACATACTCCTGTTGGATTTTTTGGTAAGGCTGCCAGATCAATGCCCATTACTCTATAATTAATTTTGGGCTTCCAGTCAATCACATAATCATATGCAAACGTAGTTTAAAAAACTAAAAATTTAAAGGGAAGAAGGGTGTTAATTCTGCTCGACTCTCTCTGCCACTATAATCTCTTCTGTTTCTGCCTTTGGCAAAGCGTTCACCCATTCGTTCAGTCTCTCAAATGCGTGTATCTTTGGAATGCTCTTGGCTTCTCTTGGGCCAGGCATTTTCATGTAGAACGCATTTACTGGATATATTGTTCCATACTCTTCTCTATCAATTGCAATTTTTGCAAGGCGAATTAAATCAACTATTAATCCCGCCAGTGCTGGGCTGTCATTTATTCTTGCATTTATTATCCACTCATCTTCTGCTCCATTGAATGAAGTATATGAAATGTGCATTGAAACAAACTTTTTGTCACCCAATGGTTCAAGGTATCCTGTAGGCTTGATATAGTGTGGCACATCATAGCCGAGTATATCTTCAACTATTGAGCTTTTTGTTACTTCCTTTGCCAAGTTTCTCTCTGGCTCTGTTAGTGATAGAAAATCAGTGTTGCCGCCAATATTGAACTGACAAATGCTGTTTATTCTTCTCCTTCTTTCTCTCAAATGCTCTAAAATGTCTGCTGTCAGAGGTGTGGCTCCACTTGCGCCGTCGTCGCCAAAAAGAACTGTGTTGGTTTCCTTTGCGAGTTTTACCATCGCTGGATCATTTGCCAGGGGAGTAGGTATACAGTTTATGAAAGCTGTTGGTCTCTCATACTGAGCTACTGAATAGAAGTATAGCTGTGCTGGTGAAATTCTGTCCACATCATTTTTTCTTATGGCTCTTTTCACTTCTCTCACATCCATGAAAGGCTCTGCTCTTTCTGTTGTTATCAGATTTACAAATATTTCAATGTCTTTTTTGCTATATTCATCTATGAGTTTTCCAACAACTTCCTCCAAGTCTATCTCTTCGCCGCTTCCTCTATAATCTCTGTATCCCTCCTTGATGATGTAATCTCTTTCGAAGTTTATATTTCCGTCCCAGTACTGCCTGACCACCTTGGATAGTTTATTGCCAACTTTACTCCTATCTATATCAAATGCTGTAACAATCTCTATGTCCTCAATGTTTAATGGAAGTGTATCAGCAAGAGGTACTCCTTCATAACCAATCTCTCCCTTCTTGATTCTCTCCAAGCCAACATTCAGGATGGATGCAACATAGCCCTGTCCAAATATGGCAGTCCTCATTTTTACCACCTCCCTTTATTAATCAAAAACAATCTGGCAAAGTTGCCTGAAAAAATATATAGGACGTTATATTTAAATTTAACGCCAGCTTTTCTTCTCTTAACACTTTCAGCAAGTTTTTCATGTTTTTCTAAAATAGTTTGCTCTGTTTCATTTCATTTTCGATATTTTTTATTGTTTTCCAGCTCTTTCTTGTATGAGGTGGCAAATCATTAAATTTTTTTATCCACTCTTTAATGAATGTGATGGTTCTTTCATCACTTGGATATCCACTTCCAAGAGGTAATCCAAGCTTTGTCTCCAGTTCTTCAGCAATCTTTTTGATTCTTTCGTCTCTTTCAACTTTGGCAATTATGGATGCTGCCGAAACAACGGCATATTTGTCATCTGCACCATGCTCACAAATTATCTGGCAGTCATGTTTAATTAATTCCTGTATCGTTTTTTTGAATTCTTCCTCATTATTGCTTGCCGCATCTATGTAATAAATGGATGCTTCTCTTTTATTTGCGAGTTTGGCAAAAATATATGCTTCAAGCTGATTCATCGTCATTGTTTTGCGCAAATTGTCTATATCGCTTGCATCCACAACAACATATTCATGATAAAAATTCTTCTTAATATATTCTGCAAGTTTTTCCCTCCTTTGCTTTATCAATTTTTTTGAATCCCTCACCTTTGCTTCAAGCAACTTCCATTCCTCTTTTTTATCAATCCATACAGCTGCCACAACCATTGGTCCAATTACAGGACCGCGCCCTGCCTCATCTATCCCACATATCATTTTATCACAATCTCTCCATATTTTCCTCCGCCACCCGGCAGAATTTCTATTCTTCCTTCTCTGAATGCTTCTATTGCATCTGCGATGGCAGATGGTGCAACTTTTCTTATTTTTTTAATATCAACATCAAGTAATATTTCTATCTCATTGCCTATCTGAGTTAATTCCTTCCATCTTCTGATAACAATGCTTGCTTTGCTATCTGTTCCCAAAGCTTCGCCAATTATCTCTGCCAGTGGAATTAAATGAAGATATTTTGGTCTACTCTCAGGATGCACAGCATGTTGATAGGAAGCAAGTTCATCCACTCTATCTTTAACGCCCTTTTTTATTATCCCGTTGCAGTGGCACCTCCATCTCATTTTTTCTGCCTCTTCTTTTTTATACTGACGATAGCATGAAGTGCATGCTGTTCTGTTGTACTTTCCTTTCTCTGGAGGAAAACCCACGTTTAACGCAATGCCATTATTTAAGATTGCCTTCCTTATTTCATCCCATGTTATCTCATTTAGCTTTATTCTATTGAACTCTCTTCCAAGGCGATGGGGCGAATAAGAGTGGGCATCAGAATTTGTTAAAAAAGGTATGTCATGCAGCTCTTTTATTCTATCTGCATAATCGCTGTCTGCACTCAAGCCAAGTTCAATGAAATCTGGCTTCTTGCCATAATAATCAAGCACGGAATCAAAATAGGCGTACAAGGAGGTCCATGGGGTAAAGGCATGAGCTGGTCCAATTAAAGCATTCGCCTCTTTTGCCATCTGTAAAATTTCCGCTCCATCCAGCATTATTTTGGGGCGACCATCCTCATTTATATTGGACGAATATTTTTTAACCCTCTCCTTAAAATCGTCGGCAGCATAAAAATCAGGAAATAAAAGCAAATGATGTACCCTGTTTTTGTCCTCAACTTCCGCACTTAAAACAAAATGTATCCCATCCGCTTCTATGACATCACCTGTGGCATATTTTTTAATTTCTCTCTGCCATGCTGGGTGTAAACAATCACCAGTTCCCACAACATGCAACCCTTTTTTCTTGGCACCATCTGCTATTCTTTTTAAATCGATTTTATCTGATGTTCCCCCTGAAAAAGGAGAATGAATGTGAAAGTCAGCGTTAACGAGCATAATGAAAAAATTTTATATTATAAAAAATGTTGGGGGATTATGAAAGCCAGGAAATTCGGTTTATTGGTGGTGATGCTCCTGCCTCTTGTGGGAGCAACAAATTTTGAGATAAGTATAAACGATAAGCAAGGAGATGTATCGAATCCGGATGTGGATATAGTGAAGGCATGGACGACTGTGGAAGGAAGCTATTTAGTATTTCACGTAAAGGTTGCAGGAAAGATAAATGAAGCATATAGCTACACCTTTACAGCTTATACAGGCGGTGTGAATAAGGCAGGAGTAATCTTTCAGAGTGGAACAGCATATTATAGTGGAGATTCTTCGGGAGGAATAGCAGAATACAATGTAGATGGAGATACACTCAGCATAAAGGTTCCATATGGCGTATTTTCCTCATGGGACGATTTCAGTTTCTCAGTAATAGCGAATGATAATGCAGGCACAATCGATTATGCAATTGCTAGCGATATGGGAGGAGATAGCGGAGACGAAGGAGATACTGGAGGCCATGGCGATACAGATCCTGCTAAAGAAACACCAACTGATACAAGCATAAGCGTAAAGATAACCAATGTTGAATACAAATTCGAGAAGGTGGATAATGGACAAAAATGGTATGTGAAAGTGCTCATTGAAGGTACAACAAGTGGTGTGGATCATGTTTCACTCTGCTATGTAATCTATTACAAGGATGGCACATACGATGTTACGGAATGGATGAAAGGGCCATTTGAAATACAGCCAGGAAGTTTCTTTGGCAGTGAAATAATCAAATTTATATTTAATTCTACAGAAGGAAACTGGAATAAATGGAAATTTGAATTAGAGGCAAAATATCCTGTAACTGAACCAGATTATCAGTGGGTTGAAAAAGAAAAGGAAGTAGATAGAGTAGTCATCTACGCCAGAGCCTTCAAAGATGCAGCTGAAACAAAATGGAATCAGGCAAAATATGAAACAAAACCAACATTTACGTCAAATGGAGCAGAATATACAATAAGTGGAGAAGAAACAGAGGGAAAGAAAGGTATATCTGGTTTTGAAATAGCTTTTGTCTTTGCTGCTATAGTGGCTGCTCTGTTTATAATAAGGAGAAAATAATCTCTTCCATCTTTTTTTATTTTATTCCATATTTTTCCACTATTCCTTTAACCCAGTTTGGAAGAACAAAAGATGCAGCGTGTAAATCTGGATTGTAATGATATGTTTTTATTTTCCTTTCTTCGTATCTTGATTTTATAAGTTCACCATCTATTTTTAATTCCTTGTGAGATGCAATCAGAAAACTCCACATGCCTGAAGGATAAGATGGCATGAAAGAAAGATATATTTTTCTCCATGAAAAGACTGAGGAATTTTGTAGTATTGCTTCAAAATATTGCTGCTGTGTAAAAGGCGATTGACTTTGCGTAACAAAAATGTCGCATATTTCTGCACATCTGGAATAGAATTCTTTTGAAATTAATGGTTTGCTAACGGCATCGGGATCACTTCCATCTACTATAATTACATCAAATTTTTCCTCGCAATTTTTTATGAACTCTATTCCGTCCTGGAAAATAATTTCCACCCTATCATCTTCCAATGCGCCTTCATCTATTCCAATGTATTTTTTGCATATCTCCACCACATCTCTGTCTATTTCAACCATTTTTATTTTATCAGGCTCATGTTTCAGTGCCTCTCTTGCTGCTCCTCCGTCGCCTCCACCTATTATGAGTATTTTTCTTGGTTCAGGATGCAAAAGTAAAGGAACGTGCACAAGCATTTCATGATAAAATTTTTCATCAGCCTCGCTGAACTGAATTTTTCCGTCTAAGACAAGCATTTTGCCTAAAGATGTGGAAAAAACTTCTATTTTCTGTAAGCCCTCTTTTTCCAGTATTTTTTCCCCTTTAACCATAAAACCTGTGCCATTATGCCTTTCAACAAACCATTCCATAAGTTCTTCACCTTCTAACAGGATTCCCTATTTGCTTTCTGGGATAGCCAACTGGCAATGGCTTATTCCATATTTTTTCATCCTCTATAACAGCATTTTTTCCTATTTTTTCTCCTTCGCCCACAACAACATTCTTTAGCCTAGCGTTTTCCTCAATGATGCAGTTATCAGCGACAATGCAATTTTCCATTCGAACATTTTTTTCTATAACACAGCCATCATAAATTATACATGAGTTAAGCATGACCCCTTCATGAATTATACATCTGTCGCCAATGGTGCTTTCTCTCAATTTTCCTTTAATTTCGCTTTTTCCAGCAAAATATTTCAGTCCTTTCTTTTTCAGTAATACCCTCGTAGCTTCTATATAGCTACTGTGCCTTCCCACATCAATCCAGTAGCCATCAAAAGTATAGCCATAAAATGGCTTTCCATCATCAATGATTTTTGGAAATACTTCCATTTCCATTGAAACAAATTTTTTTGGTGGTATGTAATCCAAAACTTCTGCTTCCATACAATATGCTCCAGCATTTATCAAGTTGCTTGGCGCTTCATGGCGAGGTGGCTTTTCAACAAATCTCATTATTCTTCCATCTGGCTGAAGATCAACGACGCCATATTCCTCAACATTCTTAACAGGCCATAAAGATATGGTAACAAATGCTTTCTTTTTCATATGATACTGAATGAATTTGCGCATGTTAAGCGAAGAGATGATATCGCTGTTTAAAACAAGGAATGCACCATCTATATATTTCTCGGCATTTTTAACTGCTCCTGCTGTGCCAAGTGGCTTCTCCTCCTTAACAACCATTGCGTTTATTCCATTTTCATCAAAATACTCCTGTAACTGCTCATTTTTATAATTGGCGGCAACAATAACCTCGACACCATTTGGTAATGCTTCTATTAAATAACTGATCATGGGTTTGTTGAGCAATGGCAGCATGGGCTTTGCCTTTGTATAAGTCAAGGGAGCTAACCTTGTCCCATAGCCACCCGCCAGTATTATTGCCTGCATGGTCATAGAATAAATAAGGATTTAAATAGATTGCATATTAACGAGCATGCAGGAGGAGGGTTATTCCATCCAACCAGCAAAAAAAAGAATTTTCACCTTTTTTGACCTCTTTGCCATATGGCTTGGAGCTGGCATTAGTATTGCTGAATTCTGGGCTGGCGCTTTGCTAACCCCTGCTTTACCATTTCTTCACGCTATCCTTGTCATAATTATCGGACATATCATAGGAAATTTGGTTATGGCTGCAATAGCTATTCCAGGCTATCAGACAGGACTGCCAACAATGGTACTGGCGAGAGGAGCTTTAGGAATCAAAGGCTCCTTTCTGCCTTCAGGGTTGAATTATTTACAGCTCATAGGATGGACTGCTATAATGCTGATAGTTGGAGCAAAAGCAATGGATGTTGTTTTTCATGGCTATTATTATGTATGGATTGTTCTTCTTGGCTTAATAGTGACAGCATGGGCTTTTGTCAGCCCCTCCATATGGGAAAAGCTGGAGAAGGTGGCTGCTGCTCTGCTTCTTGCTCTAAGCATATGGCTCACATATGTAACGCTAACAAGATTTTCCATGGAAGAGCTTTTTCATTATAAGGCAACGAAAGAAATTGGCATAATGCTCGCCTTGGATTTAGTTATTGCCATGCCTCTTTCATGGGCCCCCTTGATTGCTGATTATGCAAGATTCAGTAAAAGCAAAGGAATAGCTTTCTGGGGGACTTACATTGGCTACTTCATTTCTAGCAGCTTATTCTATTTCATAGGAAGCTTAACCAATGCCGCCATTGGAGAGGCAGATCCGATAAGCATAATCGCCTCCTATGGTATAGGAATTCCGGCAATGCTCATAATAATGTTTTCCACAGCAACAACAACATTTCTTGATGTTTACTCTGCTGCAATAACATTCAAAAATATAAAGCCCGCCGCCAGCGCAAAAAAGCAGATTGTTATAGTTGGCTTAGCTGGCATAATAATTGCTTTGCTATTACCAATGGAAAAATATGAGAGTTTCTTGCTGTTAATAGGAGGAGCATTTGTTTCTTTAACTGCCATAATGATTGCCGACTACTTTATCATAAAGAAAAGATATGATGCAGATGAATTGCTGAAGGAGGGAGGGAAATACTGGTACAAGAACGGATATAACTATAAAGCCATTGCAGCATGGATTATTGGCTTTGTCTTTTACATCCTGCTAGCTTTTGAAGGGCTCATTGGATACACAATTCCTCTCTTTTCCTCATTTGGATATTTTGTTGGCTCATCCATCCCAACTTTCTTGCTCACGTTTGCTCTGTATTCATTAATGAGCATGAAAGGATAGATTGCTGCTATTCATCGGTAACATTCTAAATTTCAGCGAAAATTATTCATATAAGGGCAAATTTACCAACGATGACTTTAATGGAGGAGGCAAAAAAAGGTATAATTGGCAGGGAAATAAAGGAAGTTGCAAAAGCGGAAGGAATAGACGCAGAAATTGTAAGGAGAAGGGTAGCTGCTGGAAAAGTTGTTATTCCTTGCAATCCAATTCATTCTCCTAAGCCTTTAGGAATAGGAAAAGGATTGCGTGTCAAAGTTAATGCAAATATTGGCACTTCGAGAGAATATATAAATATTGATGAAGAGGTAGAAAAAGCAAAGGTTGCTATAGAAGCTGGAGCCCACGCTGTAATGGATTTATCTACTGGTGGCAACCTGGATGAAACAAGGAAAAGATTGCTTGAAGTTGTGAATGTGCCTTTTGGAACTGTGCCAATATATCAGGCTGCTGTGGAGGCAATAAAAAAGCATGGAGCAATTGTTGATATGAGCGAAGATGATATGTTCAATGCTTTTGAAAAACATGCTAAGCAAGGTGTTGATTTTACCGTCGCCCATGTAGGCATTACAAAGGAGAGCGTTGCCCGCCTTAAAAAACAGCATCGTCTCATTCCAATGGTTTCACGTGGCGGCTCAATTCACATGGCATGGATTATTCATAATGGCGAGGAGAATCCGTTGTACAAAAATTTTGATTATTTGCTGGAAATAGCAAAAGAATATGACTTAACTTTAAGCTTGGGAGATGGCCTGCGTTCTGGCGCAATTCATGATTCAAATGATAGGGCTAAGCTACAGGAACTGTTAATAATAGGTGAACTCGTTGAAAAAGCAAGAGAAGCTGGCGTACAAAGCATGGTTGAGGGGCCAGGCCATATGCCATTAAACCATATTGAAGCAAACATAAGAATAATGAAAACTGTAACAAAAGAGGCTCCTTATTTTGTTCTTGGTCCTTTAGTTACAGATATAGCTCCTGGTTATGATCATTTTGTAGGCGGAATAGGAGGAGCAATAGCTGGCTATTATGGAGCTGATTTCTTATGCTATGTTACTCCAGCAGAACATCTTTGCCTGCCAAACGTGGAAGATGTGAGGCAGGGAGTAATAGCAACCCGTATCGCCGCTCATGCTGCAGATTTAGCAAGAGGCATAGATTTGGAGATTGATAGAGAATTTTCCGAGGCAAGAAGACAGTTAAACTGGGAAAAGATGTTCAGCTTGTGCATTGATGCAGAAAAAGCAAGAGAATACAGGCAGAAGAGATTGCCAGTTGAAGAAATTAAAGCGTGCTCAATGTGCGGGAGATTTTGCGCAATTGAAATTGTTGAAAAATATTTAGGTGATGAAAATGTTTAAGGCGTTAACTATAGCTGGAAGTGACAGCGGAGGAGGAGCTGGCATAGAAGCTGATTTGAAAACATTCGCCGCTTTTGGCGTGCATGGGATGGCTGCTATAACTTCTGTTACAGCTCAGAATACAATTAGCGTGGAAGCCATTCATGATTTGCCCCCCGCGATGGTAAAAAAGCAGATTGAATGTGTGGCAAAGGATATAGGCGTGGATGCTGCAAAAACTGGCATGTTAAGCAATGAAAAGATAATAAAGGCTGTTGCTTCAGCCATCACCAAATATGATTTTCCTGTCGTCGTTGATCCAGTGATGATTGCAAAAAGCGGCGCCTATTTGCTTAAGGAAGATGCCATAGACACTTTTGTTAGATATATCGTTCCTCTCGCTTATGTTATCACCCCAAACAGGCATGAGGCAGAAAGGCTTAGTGGCATCAAAATAAAAAGCAAAGAAGATGTGAGAAAGGCTGCAAAGGAAATCAAAAAAATGGGGGCTGAAGCGGTGATAATAAAAGGTGGTCACATTGGCAGGAGTGCAACTGATTTGTTATATTACAAAAGAAAATTTTTTGAATATAAAGGCAAAAGAATAAAAGGCTGTACACATGGTACTGGGTGTAGTTTTTCTGCTGCTATAACGGCAAATCTAGCAAAGGGTTACGAGCTTAAAGAAGCAGTTAAAATAGCAAAGGAGTTTATTACAACAGCCATTCAATATGGTGTAAAAATTGGGCACGGGCATTGCCCTGTCAATCCCAATGCATGGCTCGCCATTGCAGCAGAAAGATGGAGAGTATATGAGGAATTGAAGAATGCGGTAGATTTGCTCGTCAACATGGATATTGTCGATTTCATTCCCGAAGTTGGCATGAATTTTGCCTATGCTTTGCCTTATCCATATGCCAGAAGTATGGAAGATGTTGCAGCAATAGAAGGAAGAATAGTTAAAGCAGGGAAAAAAGCAAGGGTTGGAGAAATAGCATTTGGAGCTTCTCGTCATCTAGCAAAAGCTGTTCTGAAAACAATGGAGTATGATAATGCTATAAGAGCTGTTATGAACATAAGATTTGATAGAAAATTAGTGAATAAGGCAAAGAGGAAATTCATCGTTTCCTTCTATAACCGCCAGGAAGAGCCTCTAGAGATAAAGGCAAAAGAAGGAGCTACAGTCCCATGGGGGATTGAAACAGCGATAAAAAGAATTGGCAAAGTTCCAGACATTATATATCATGAAGGCGATGTGGGCAAAGAACCGATGATTCTGATTTTCGGAAGGAATCCAAGAGAAGTGCTTAAAAAGTTCGAAATGCTGAGATAAATCGGAATGTTTTTAATTTTGCCCGGATAGCAGAACATGTACATAAGTGTTATTGGCGGAGAGCATTGCAGTAAAGAAATTTATGAAATGGCAAGGGAAGTTGGAAGAAGAATAGCAGAAATGGGAGCAGTTTTAATAACAGGAGGAAGAGGCGGCGTCATGGAAGCAGCCTCCAAAGGAGCAAAGGAAAAAGGCGGCACAACAATAGGCATCCTTCCAAGTGATTCGAGGCAAGAAGGAAATAAATATCTGGATTATGCAATAGTAACTGGCATAGGCTATGCAAGAAATGTTCTGGTTGTTCTGAATGGAGATATTATAATTGCTATCGATGGCCATTATGGTACACTATCTGAAATTGCATTTGCTCTTGAATTTGGAAAGCCAGTGTATGGCTTAATGAGCTGGGAAGTAGGCATTAAAAACTTCAATAATGTGGATGAGCTATTCGAAGAAATAAAAAGGGATTTGGCAGAATAATATGTACATTTTCAGCAAATAGCATTCTCCCCCATTTCATTAACCACATCATCTTATCACCATCCTTCCTACAAGATATTCTTCAATTATTTCCTTAAATTTTTCAAAACCTATAGAGCGTGGAATAATCAATTTTGCTCCTGCATCCAGTAGTTTTTTCGCTTTTTCTGTTCCATAAAATGCTGTGAAGCCAAATATAATTGCATCCTCATCAATCTGTAAAATCTCCTTTGTTGCTTCTATACCATCTTTAAATGGTAAGCCGATATCCATTATCACAATGTCTGGTCTTTTCCCACTTTCCATTAAAACACTGTATTTTTTAACGGCTTCAATGCCATCAGATGCAAAAAATACCTCTATGCCAATAGAGGAAAGATGCCTTCTAATTAAATCCTGAATGAATTGATCATCTTCCGCAACTAATACCACACCTAGTGATTTTGATAGCATAATGCTATCAAAATAAAAAAGAGTATATAAACCTTTCTATTTCTTATTAGCCTTTTTTCTTGCCTTTAATTCAGCCTTTATTTTCTTTTTTTCTAATTTCAGTTTCTCTTTCTCGGCAATAAATTTCAATTTTTCTTTCTCCAAATCAACAGGCAACTCTTTTTCAGCAATAAGAGCATGACTATATCTATAAGTCTGCAGTAAGGCAATTAGAATATATGCAACAAGAATAAAGATAACAGGCAGTGAAATTATGTTGGGGATAAAAACAAAATATCTTATTGCGAGAAATACCGAAAGCAAGCCTAGGCCAGCCCATGCATGATGCCGATACCACTCATATTTTTTTCTGCTAGACAAGCTTTCCACCATGTAATGTCTCTCTTGGTCTTATTTCAACAAAAATCGGCGCCGCCAGTGGCAAACCAGCTACGATGGCTATGCCTACAGGTAACATTTGAATTTCATCAGCTGCTTTTGCATCCAAGCCTTCGACGCTTGCTACTATCGCTTTCAAATCGTTTGGATTTGTTGTCTTTAATATGATATGGGTGTTGCATTGAGAGAGTACATTTTTATCGACACGCGCTGCTCTCTGGCTTAATATGGCAAGTCCCATTCCAAATTTTCTTCCTTCTGAGGCAATTGTTCTTATTATATCCCCAGCAAAACTTTTCCCCTGCCCTCTCTCTGGCGCATATCTGTGAGCCTCCTCTATGACTATCAAAACAGGAGGAATTGCACCATTTTTTCTTTCCTCAAAAATTTTTGTTAATAGTATGGCAACTAAAATTTCCTGAATATATGGCGGTACTCCTCTCAAATTAATTATGGAACATCTCCCTTTTCTAACAATCTCACCTAATGGCGTATAATTTACAGAAAACAAATTCATTGAAATAATTTGTTCTATCTGAGGAATCAAATTCCATTTTGCATTGCTCTTTGCATCTCTTATTCCTTCAAGAATGTCCTTGAGCAAATAAATTTTCTTTTCTGTCGCTTTCTTATATGCTTCATATAAAACACCTTTTTGCTGTGATGTGGCATTTGGCAGCAGATTCAGCAAATCTTGGAATGAGAGGTTTGTTTCGTCAAGATAAAGAGGTATTGCCTCCCTGTTTTTACTGCAAACTGGGGCAAATTCGTAAACATTTTTTGTATAGCCTTTTGGCCTTATACCAAATCTTCTCATTGCCGCCATATCATTTTTATCCAGATTCGGCCTTCTCAAAGAAACATATTCTCCATGTGGGTCTATTATGACAATAGGGATATTTCTCTTTATAAATTCCTCTGCTATTACACCCATTGTATAACTTTTGCCACTCCCGCTTTTTGCGAGAATGCATAAATGCTTCTGAATGAGGATGTCAGGAGAAAGATAGACCCTTACACTTGAATCTTTAATGACACCAACATATATGCCATCCTCACCTATTCCCAGGATTTTCTTAGCAAACTTCTCATCTGCTCTATAAACTTTACTCCCTATCTTGAAGGGACTTCTCGGCATATATCGCCTGCTTAAAGAACCTATAACATTTGCATATGCAAAGGTTCCGTTGCTCATCTGCTTTACTTCCCATATTTGAGCTAAGATATCATCTACTCTCACATAATCATGCTTCCTGACATCCTTCTCAGTCCTGAAAACAAATGATGAAGTGGTGCTCTCCTTAATTTCTCCAATTTCCTCCATTATCCTATATATCTCAAATCTTCTTTGCGTTCTTTTTCCGCCAATGTTTTCTCAAGATTTCTTATCCTGTCTGTAATTTTTTTGACTTCTTCCGCCTTCTCGTCCAGTCTGGCAAAGCTTATCTTTATGCCTAGCATCTTTGTCAATACCTTTATCACTTCTCTCGCTGAATTTGGATCAACTATATAGCCAGATGTTTCACCCATTAAACACGCTCCTCTCAAGCCACGTAGCATGCCAAGGCCAAGCAATAAGCCGGATGCTCCAATGATTCCCCCTCCTTCTTCTCCTTTGAATATCACGCCATATTTTTTTAATTCTTCAACTATTTCCGGATGAGTTGCAGCTCCAGTGACACGTGGTTTCTCAACTTCCATGCCTATTCCATAGCCCCCTAGTGTATAAATCATGCTTGCTCCAAATTCTTCTGCTATATCTAAAACGGCTTCTGCAAGAATATACTGTCCTTTGGGACTCATTCCCTGAAAATCGCCTGTGAGTATAATTAAATCCTTTCCTTTCCTTGACCTTTTGTAATATAACTCATTCTTAACAAGCCTTATTGTACCATCTGCATTCACAAATACCTGTGGAGGGAAATCAGTGGAATATATTTCTGCAAATTTTTTTGCTTTAATTTCATCTATCAAATGCTCTGCCGCCAGCTTGCCGACATTGCCAACGCCTGGCAGCCCTTCTATTAACACAGGCTCTTTCAGCTTAGGCTTTTCGAAATAAACAACAGTTGCCTCCTTAATTCTTATTTTTTCCATTTTCTTTCCTCCTTTTTCAACATCCTCCTATATTTTCCATACTTATCCTGTGGAGAGAAGCGAGGCGGTTCCTTTTTATATGCCCTCTCTCCACAAACAGGGCAGATATCCTTTAAAGTATATCTCTTGCATTTATAACAGTATTTCATTTTAATTCTCTCATGAATTTTGCTGTGCCGCCGTGCTTTTTAATATACTCTATACTTTTTTCTACCCTAGCTTTCAATTCCTTTTCTGCTGACTTATAATCGGGGGCTTTTACTTCTATTCTGTATAAAGGCGCTGATATGTATCTAACCTCTATTTTAATTTCATCCTTCTCACCTTCTATCATTTCCAGTGCTTTTTTGATATGCTTTATTCCATCAGGCAAAGGACAAGTCATCTCAACATATCCCTTTATTTCAACATATGGAACCGCAATGTTTTCCTTTGCTATTTCCACAAAAACATCAATCCATTCGCCGCTGAAACCCTCTTCTTCCAGAACTTTTTCTTTTCTGGCTGCCTCTTCAAAAGCAGTATACAAACTTCCAAATTTTTTAATTAACTCATAACCAAATTTTTCGAAACACTCTTCAAGAGTGAATCCGACTCTTTTCCCCACCATTTCAAGCAACTTCTTTGCCTTCTGCTCATTTTTCCACTGTTGTATTTTTTCTCTTCTCTGATGCTCATTAACTCTTTTCAAAGATAAGTCAACATATCCTTTAGATGGATCAATGTCCATTACCTTGCAGACTATTCGCTGTCCCTCTCTAACATGGTCTCTGATATTTTTAACCCATCCTGGGGCTACTTCTTTTATGTGTATGAATCCTCTCTTACCTGGATATTCTTCAAGCTCCACAAAAGCCCCAAATCCCTTTGCTTTAGTTACAGTGCATACAACTAGCTCCCCTTTTTCTGGTAAATCTTTAAGCATGTCTCAATTCCTCTAATATTTCCGCCTTTATTTTCGCCTTCCCGCCTGTGGGCTCTGCCAGCAAAGTGCCACATATATGACATCTCACCTGCATGCTTGCCTTGCTAAAAATGATCTGCTCATTATTGCAATCCTTACATTTTACTTTATAAAACGGTGATGCCATCTCATCACCTCTTGAATTCGAATCTTTTAGCTCTAACGCCCTTCTTCTGGTGAGCTTTTCCACATTCCTTACATCTATAACGGAGGAAAACTCTTTTCGTGGGCTTTTCTCTTCCCTCTGGCTTCGGACGTGGATAGCCGCCGTAGCCAGATGTAACACGCCTAAATCGGCGCTGTCCCCACTTTAGCTCTGATGCTTTCTTTTTCTTTACTCTTTCTACTGCATGCTCTGTATGATGCTGGCAGTATGGGCAATATGTTTTTATCACAGGCGGTCGAATCATGAGATGAAAATAAACAATCATATATAAAAATGGTGGTTGATTTTGAATAAAGTGAAAATAGCGGATTTACTCAACAAGCTTAAGTGGGATGAAAAATATGACTTCAGCAAAGTTAGGATATATTATATAAGCAGAGGAATGGTAGATGACACTGATTTTATCACGGGAAATGACATAAAAAGTCTGGGAAAACTTTTCATTGAAACTGAAAGAGGATATATTCCGTATCACAGAATAATAAAAATAGAATATGAAGGAAAGAAAATTTATGAAAGGTAAGGCAAAGTAGCTTTATTCCTCCTTCTTGAATTCTGTATAGCCGCAGTTGCCACAGCTTCTCCTGTCTTTGTGCTCTGCCATAAAAACGCCGGGCCCGCACTTTGGACATTCCTTTCTTTTCCTTACCAATTTTCCATCGACTATTTCATAAAGCTCTCTCTTATTCATTTGCCTCGCCTCCTGCTTCTGCCTGCTGCTGTTGCTGAGGTTGCTCCGCTTTCTTTCCGCCTGCCTCCCTTTTTAGGATATAATCTTCTTCTATTCTTCTTGCCACCTCTTCTGATGGATATACCTTCGCATAAACTCTTGCCTGCATCATTCCAAAAAAGGGCTCTATTTTATGTATTACTATGTAGCCACTGAGTCCCAGCGCGTTTTTCAGTTCTTCTTTAATTTTTTTCCTTGGCGGTGTTGCTCCTTCATACTTGACTATGCACTCTATCTCTTCCCTTTCGAGTAGCTTATTTTCTCTCCTCTTTTCTACTTCTATCTCCATTTTTACCCCTCTATTTCTTTAAGGAAATTTTCCACTTTCTTTCTTTCCTCTTCTCCCACTTCAACCACTACCATTCCCTTAGATGGCAGGCCATATATTACTGTTGTGCTGTCTGGAGCAAGATATATTGCTGGTAGGGCAGCCAAATCTTCCTCGCCTTCAACTTCTATCAGTATCGGTTTATCCTTGGCATATGCCGTGGCTATTGCATTCCAAAGCTCTCTTGTTATCATCCCAGCAGGATTCCTGACTTTTATTATTTCCTCAGCATGAAATCTTTCCCCTTTATATTCCTTTCTCTCAATTTTGTAATCAATGACAGCAATATCTGGAGTTATTCCATTTTTCTGCAAAACCATTGTAACCATGTCACCCACGCTAACCACCTTTCCCTTTATCTCTCCCTTGCTTATTTCTTTAACAACCTTGCCAAGCGGCTTTCTTAACTCTTCTTTTTTCTCATCTGGCAACACATACATCATCTAACCTTCAATGCATATTTTCCTGGCATTTTTATTTTCATTTTTTCTGCAATCTGTGAATTTTTGGGGTCGATAACTATAAGATACCCCTGCCATCTTTCTGATGTCGGCTCTCCACAATACGGACAGATGCTCTTATTTGTAAGTACGTGGCATTTTCTGCAGGCCTTCATTTCTTCTCCTCCTTCTTCTCCTTATCCTTTTCCTTCCATTCTTCTTTTCCCAACCCAGGCTGGCGCATTGTCAAGCCTATCTTGCTTTCTCTTGGATTCATTTCATTTAATGATACAGTAACTATCCTCACCCTTATTTTATCTCCTACTTTGAGTGATTTTTTTGTTTCTTTGCCTTCCAATCTCTTGTTTTCCGTATCAATAACAACCTTATCATCCATAATCTGGCTTTTATGAAGTAAGGCATCTAAAGGCCCAATATGGCAGAAGGCACCAAAATCAACTATATCACAAACAATAGCATCAACAACCTCATGCATTTCTGGTTTGAAGGTCAATGCTTCAAATTCCACCTGCTGATATATTGCCCCATCTCCATGTAGAATATAGCCCTCTCCTATTCTTTTGACATCTCTTGTGAGAACTATTAAGCCGTATTCTTTGTTCATTGTCCCCTCAAAAGTTTCCTTTACTATTTTTTCACTAACCTCGTCTAAATCTTCACCGATATAAGCAGGAGGAATCCGTATTGTGTTTTCCATTTTAACTAGATAATACATGCGTTGGAAATATTCTATTGCTTATAAATATTTTTAATTTGATAATACATGCTTTAGGGCTTTAATTTTATGGTTTCTCTCACAAGCTTCTCTATTCTCCTCAAACTCTTTTCAATAGCTTGGAGTTGTTTTCTCTGTTCTTCTGATAACTCGCCATACTTTTCTTCTCCAAGTAGATGGAGATACCCTTGGGCTATGGAAAGAGGATTGAGGAAAAGATGTGCAACTCTTTCTGAAAAGATCTTTCTCAACCCCTTTTCTTCTTCTTTGGAATGGAATGCAAGAATGCTGATTTTCCCACCTTCTCTCTCCATTCCTGTAAATCTTCCATAAAGTATATGATGTACACCGTAGCCATCTACAAATTCAAATTCCACTTCCTCGCTTTCGCTCCCCATAAATATTCTTTCATTTGCCTCCTTTATTTTTTCTCTGTCTTTTGCAGCAACAAATTCTGTGAATAATTTTCCTTTCATTTCTTCCATCTCATATCCAAAATTTGCTTTTATGTGCTCATTTGCACTTTTAACTCTCCCCTCTTCATCAAGTATGACAACATTTATAGGTATATTATGCAGGATTTTTCTTAATGGCAATAATTCCTCTTCCATAAGGGTAGACGGTAAAAATGGTATGCTGTCTATTTTCAATAACAGTTCTCTGCATCTTTTAATGCCTATTTCTGCAATGTTTATTTCTCTTTTAGCTTCGATAACTTTCTCTGCAAACTCTTTTCTGCTTATTTCCTTAAGCAACCTTTTCCCAGATAGCTCTACCAATTCCTTCCTCAATGTTATTATTTTTGTCTCCAGATCATTTATTCTTTTAATCAATGCTTCCTTCAATAGTAACACTTCCTCAACGTATTTTCTTACTTCCGGATATTTCGCTTCTATCGCTCTATATAACTCATCCTTGCTGGCCCCATGCAAAAGAGATTCATGCACATCCGGCAATTTGGTTTTTGCCTCCAGTTCAGCCACAAGTTTCAATCCTTCTGAATACCATAATGGAGCGAAAATTAATCCTCTTCTGGTTTTTTCAAATGCGTCTGAAGGAAAATAAAATGTTTTACCCATCTCATCCTCAATTTCGTATCCTATTTCCTCCCCCAAACTATTTCTCACTATCTTCTTCACAACCCCTACTCTTTCTCCTGTATCCTCAAAATAGACAGGTAAGCCAATAATTCTCCTCTCTTTCCGTCTAGATGCGTCTATCCAGAATCTTATTTTCCTTTTGATAGATATGAAGAATTTCCGGATTGTCCAATAGATGCTCATATGTCACACACCTCCAGCAAAGCAGCGGGATCGATTTTTTCCCTCACACGATGCAGTACTGCCACAAACGCCATCATTGACATAAAGTTTACTGTGAAAAGAATAATAATCAAAATAAAAGATATGGAAAGATATTGCATGAAGAGGATAAATGCCCCATCCCCCAAAAAGAGCATCATTCGGGCTGCAAAAACAAGAGATAAGATGGATGAGGAAATTAAGGAGGCGAAAGCAAACTCGTTTTTAAATCTACAGCCTAAGTGATATAAGAGAATAGAAATAACCATGGAAGAAACAAATGCCGTTAGAAAGAGATTTCCTATTCCATCAAAAAGAAGTGGAATGAAAATGATGGTGATCAATGGGATAAAAATCGCCTTTTTGTTAATCGTGTCTACCCATAGTAGCATATTTCTAATCTTTTCTCCTGCTTTATTAATTTTGTTTTTTATCGCGGCAAAACCACGATGTAAGAAAAGGAATCTTGGATAATGTCTCATTGTAACAGCAGGCATATACGCCGCTGTCAAATGGAACTTTTCTATAATTATTGAAGAAAATATGAGTAGCAGGAGTGTAATGAATGACATTATAAGCGATGAGAGTAACGAGGAAAATAGGACACACATCCTCGGATTTATATTATAGAAGTATTCAATAACTTTTTCTGGAAGCAGCATCCAGTAAGGAGACGAATAAACAAAAACCTTTCCTCTGATTTCTTTAGCATATCCTACCCCAATCTCTTTTCTTTCCCCACTTTTAATAGCAAATATATTGCTATCCAGTGTTATATTCTTATTTCCTTCTGCAAAAACTATTCCCCTTACAGGAAGCAAGGAGGGATTGTACACTGGGATGCCAGCCACAACCCTGTTTTTATGTTCTTCAAGGGTAATGCTATCGTATGCAAAAAAAGATGTTAGCAGCAGAAAAGGAATAAAAAAGGAGAAAATGTATCCCATCATCTTTTTGGCTGTTATTTTTTCAGGGCCAAAAATCAATTCATGCAGCTTTTCTTTCAAGCTTTTGCCATTTGGAAGCCATATTATAAGATACGCCATCAAAATGGTTAGGAAAAATATAAAGGGAAAAAATATTAGATAATGTATTGCTGGCTGCGGTTTGCCCCAGTTAATCGGAGTGGCCATTTTGTCGATAGCTTTTTGCAAATAAATCCAGAAATAGCCGACGAAAGGTATTTTCAATGGCTGGCTACCAATCATTATTGCTTTTCCATAAAGATTTCTTTCAGATACCATAGGCTCAGGTATATGTGGACCTGCCTGGTCTGTATAGTTGTTCGCATCTCCTTTTGTAATAAGTTTTCCATCTTTAATGTCGATGACTCTATGAATGATGAGATTGCCATAAACACTTTTATAGACAACTATATCGCCTTCTTTAACATCATCGATTTTACATGGCATCCAGATTACAATGTCCCCCTCATGTAAACTCGGTTTCATTGAGGAAGAGGAAATAATATTCATTGGATAGGGCACTCCATTAAATATGGTGATAAACCTTGTTATTATAATGAGGAACACTGCAATGAAAGCAATGTTTCCTATCACTTTTTTCATGTTCATTTTGTTATCACCTCCACCATAATATAGTCTGTATCAATTATGGAATAAATGGTCCACACCCATATTCTCCTTGTATAAGAGTTCTGCTCCACAAGCAAAATCAGTTTTCCATTACGAATATAATTTGATGAATTCAGTACATATGCTTCCAATGTATCCTCACTAGCTACACTGTTCATGACCAATGCATCATATTTGCTTGCGGTATAATTCCACAAAAATATGGTTGCGCCTGGCGTAAGTAAATGTCTTCCTCTTCCATTCCATAATATATGCAATAGTGCAATTTCATCAGAGCTTTCATTCAAAGTGAGGACAAAGCGATGTGCCGCATAGAAACCTCTTGCTGCTATATCGGTTTGGAAGGTGCCATCATCATAGAAAATATTCTGATATTGCAAGGAGGTAAATTCAACAGAGGGAGTGTCATTGGTGGAAGGTGGAAGTGCATCTACCTCCCATCTATATGCATATCTATCTACTCCTGCATTTGTAGAGAAGTCGTATATACTAAGTATATCAGATATGCTTTCATTGGTGACGTATATGCCAGCTTCATCTGTTGCTATTCTGTAAAAGTTGCCTCCTGTCGAATAGTCATTTATACCCTTTAAATCGAAAAGTATTATTTTCCAGTTTCCGGACAGCATGCCACTTACAGCAAAAACATCCCATGTATTGTTTGATGATGCAACAAATGTGCCATAAAAACTGCCAGAAGGGGAATATACCAATGCTGCAATATAATCTCCATCATATATTGCAAAACTGAAGTTGCCATCGGAAGGAATTTCGTATGTTTCATATGCAGAAAAACCTGCCCCTCTTCCAAGAATCATTGCATCATTACTCCCATAATAATTGCCGGGAGGAGAATATCCTGGATAAAGCGATGACTGACTTTCATTCATAAAAATTCTATCTGTTACAACTATTTCTAGCCCATAATAATTCCCATTGACATATCCCCAGGAATCTTCAATTATTTCTATTGTGTAATTGCCATGAGCGCTTGAAAAGTTAAAATAATTCCATGTATCAGAGGATGTTGCATAAGAATCGATAATAACACCTGTTGAATTATATACTCTTATTCTGAGTCCATCTCCATCATATATTCCTATGCTAACCTCGCTATTCAGCGCTGTGAAGTGGTAAGAATGAACTTCATTTATCTTTCCCTCTCTAGCAATTGTAGCAGAAAAATCGCCTCTGAAACGCACAGCATATGTAATTGGAATGGAAAAAATATAATTGGTTCCCAACACTGCATTTTCATTTGCAAAAAGACGGGATGAAAAAAAGCTACTACAAAATAATAAAATAAGAGAAAGGATGGCAATGGTTGCCAACTTTTTTTTCATGGTAGCGTCAGCAGCGCCGCTATAGCCGCCAGTATAATTGCAATGGCAAGCAGCAGCAGTATCTTCTTTCTAAGCCCCATTACGTTTCTGCCTTAAACTGGAATTCTATCGAGCCAGTATATGTTGTGCCTTTTGTTGCCCCACTTGTATCTATGGAAATCTGCACCCAGACAAAATCTGTTGAGCCATTTATTGCAGACGGTGTGCCAGCAGCATATCTGATATTATCATCTGTATCCCAAGGTGTGGAAGTTGTTTCCATTGTTGAATTATCCATATCTCCTGTATCAAGAATCCAGTAGCCCTGCGATGCCGAGCCATCCCAGATTAAGAGCCTGGCGGTTGCGGCTTCGCCTGTTGCGTCAACAGTTGGATCGGAGTGGAGCCATATTCTTATGAAATTTGCTCCTGTTCCGCTCACCGATACACCTGTAATATTTACAGGGAAACCTTCTTCATTCACTATTGCAAATGCTGCAGTATATGTCTTATTCATTCCCTTAGGTATGTCTCCAAATTTGATGGTCATTGTCGCCGTATTATTATCCTCTATCCTTAACAGTCTTCGTCCATCTGTAGAATTATCCATTGCAACAAATCTTATGAACCCGTTGGATGGATGAACAACGCTGAATTCATAGCCTATTGTTATTCTCGCATACTGTGTTGCAACGGCTGCAGACAGCACTGCCACTGTTATTCCTATTAGCAATACCTTTTTTCTTACATCCACATTAATCCCCTCCAGCACCCATTCAAGGCGGAATATATAATATTTTTGAAATTTTTCGATGTTAGTAAAAACTTTTTTAATTTGGCTTAATTATTTTTTAAAGAAATATTATATTTTATACCAATATTGGCAACATGAACCGTTTATTAAATAGGCTAAAGGAAATATTTTACCTTCCCCCCGAAAAATGGAAGGAAGTGGATAAACTTATCTATGGACTGGATGACTATTATCTTTACGACTCGAAGAAAATTCAGGAAAGCAGATTTAAAGCAATAAAGGAAGCTTTTTTGCACCACTACACAAATAATCTGTTTTATCACAAATATTGCAAGGAAAACAATGTTACTCCAGACGATATCAAAAGCGTTGACGACTTCAACAAAATTCCTCTGATTCCGGACAAGTTCTTTAAAGATTATCCGGACGAAGATCCAAGAAAATTATATGAATGGCTCTATAAAATTTCCTCAGTTGATATAGGAACTTATGATTTCAATGGAAAGAAACTCCAGGACTTCCTAGTATGGGCTGAGAAAAAGCTAAATGGCATTGTTACTCATTCTTCTGGCACAACAGGAAAATTCAGTTTTATGTTCAGAGATGAGGTAACAAGAAAGAGGATGTTTTATTCTGCAGATAAAATTTTGCTGTTTACAATATACCCCCCAGCTGATGATGCCCATATAATATATCCTGGGCCCATAAAGACTCATTTAACTATGGGGAGATGGGTTGCAGAAGGAACAAGAATATTCGATGAAAATCATCGCCATTTTCTGACAGAAAGGCCGCTCAGCATTGATATAATAAGGATAATGTCTGGACAGGTTAATGGAATGGGGGACAAATTGAAATTGATGGTGATAAAGAAGGCCATGCACAAAGGACAGCTCAAGCTATTGAAACTTTTAGAAGAAATGGATAAAAAAGGCAAGCAAATTTACATGATTACATTTCCCTTCCAGTTATATGATTTGATGAAAATAATGGAGGAACAAGGTGTTTATCTAAACCTTGGAGAAAGCAATTCAGTTATAATAACAGGAGGTGGATGGAAAATACACGAAAACATAAAGATATCATCAGCAGAAATGGCGAAGAAGATAGAGGAATTTTTCGGTATAGAAACTAACAACTACAGAGATGTTTATGGAATGTCTGAGATGAATGGCTTGGCGTTAGATTGTGAAGCAAGATACAAGCATTTCCCTCCATGGATTCATCCAATAGTGCTTGACGAAAATTATGAACCTGTTTCATATGGTGAAGAAGGAAGATTTGCTTTTCTGGATCCGGCTGCCAATAGTTATCCAGGTTTCATAATCACTGGGGACAAGGTGAAACTTATGGAAGCATGTCCAGAATGTGGAAGAGAAGGCATCGTGATAAAGGGATAAATAAGCAGGATGGCTGGAGCAGAAGCCAAAGGATGTGGAAACTTAATGCGCGAACTAATGGTTGAGGGAATGAGGTGATGAGATGGGATGGCTGAAAGAGAGAGTGGATTTGGGAGATATTCCTCCGATGCCTCTTATGAAGAACTTTCTAAAAACGCTGGGTCCTCTTTCATATGTTGTAGCCAGAAACCCAAAGGCTGTAGCAAGGAACCTAAATGCATGGAAAAAAAGGCTAAGCCTTTCAAAACCTCCATGGGCACATATTGAAGATGAGAGTAAATATGACAGCACAAAAATGCTGAGTAAAGAGGATTTCAAGGATTTGCCACCAATCAGCAATGAAAAATATCTTCGCCCAACCCGTCTCTGCCCCTGTGACTCGCCAGAAATAAGGGCGATGGCAAAAAAACTCGGCGCTTATGAAAAAGAGCCAATTGAATACGCCAAATCCATATTTTATTTTGTTAAGAATCAAAAATATCTGGTGTTCAAGCCAATGGTTGGTGCAGTGGGAGTGCTCAAAAGTAAAGGAGGTGTCTGCCTGGATCAGATGTCTCTTCTAATTGCTCTGGCAAGAGCCGGAGGTATAAAAGCAAGGTATAGGCTTTATGCTTTTGTTCCAACACGTGAAATGGCTGATGTCATGCTTAATGAAGACCCCATATTAAGAGAGACATATGAACTGCTCGGATTCCTTGATTCCCTGCACGGATGCGCAGAATTATATGTGGATGGGGAATGGATTCAGCTTGATCCGACTTTTTCAGATGAGTTGGAAGCAGGGATGGGTCTGCCAGTAGCTGAGTTTGGGGAGGAGCCGACATGGAGAGTTAGACTACCGGAAAGAGACATAGTGTTCGAGGGATTTCCCGTATTTTTCAGGAATCTGCTCACAGGAATGGCGTTTATGCTGAGAAATACTGTGGATAGTGTAAATGCAAAACTTGATGAGGTCAGAGAGAAAGGAAGACAAATATTGAAGGAAATAGGAAA
>JAJRYN010000098.1 GCA_024275755.1 archaeon
ATCCAGTTTTCTTTCTTTGAGTAAATTTTCTACTGCATCCTTCATGTCATCCATATATGTTGTTCCTTTGGTATTTGTCTTCATTCTCTTAGCCAAATCTTCTATCAATTTTGGCACATTTGCAGCTAAGTGATCGTCTCCTACTCCATAATCTTTAACTAAATCAAATTTATCTTTCCCATCCCCTGGCACACCATTTGGATCTGCATATTTTGAGTCAAACCACCAAAGGCAATTTGCTACTGCTGCGGGCCCACAAAATGCCCACACTGCAACATCATCACCAACAGGGGTTGTTTCCAGTCTGCAATTATTTCCAGGAACTATTCTATTCTCCTCGCTATTATAGTAATCATCTCCAGAAGCTATAGAATCTATTACTCCATTTGGTCCGGGCTCTATAGCTTTCCAAGCATCCTGCTTCTGATCAAAATCTGGCATTCCACTTGGCGCATAATTGGGATAACCCGGTTTGTAATACCATCCTGTATTTTCGTTTACAATTGCTGTTACTGGTATCATGCCAGATAGCAGCATGCTAACAAATAACAATATATTTAATAATTTACATCCTTTTCTCATATTCATTCGCCTCCTCCAAAAATTCAGTAAAAAAATCGTATATAAAATTTTTTGTTGATTATATATAAAAATTGTGCTTGATGGATTTAATTACTCATCTGGAGAACATGGATGAAAAGAAAGGGCTCTGCTGCCTTTACTTAAAAATTTTATTTATCCATGCCTCATGAAGCTCTCGGCGTAAATTTTATATAGAAGAATTATTATACTCGTCGGTGATGAAAGATGATGACAGGAAGAACTCCAATTTTAATATTGAAGGAGGGAACAGAAAGGGAGAAAGGTAGAGAAGCGCAATATAACAACATAAGAGCAGCGATGGCTATTGCTGATGCCGTACGTTCAACAATGGGTCCAAAGGGAATGGACAAGATGCTAGTGGACAGCATGGGCGACGTTGTTATAACAAATGATGGCGTAACCATCCTCAAAGAAATAGATGTTGAGCATCCTGCTGCCAAGATGATTGTTGAAGTCGCTAAGGCTCAGGATGAGGAATGTGGCGATGGTACAACAACAGCAGTGGTTTTGGCAGGAGAATTGCTGAAATATGCCCAGGATTTAATCGACCAGGATATTCATCCGACGGTTATAGCAGATGGTTATAGACTTGCAAGCAAAAAAGCATGCGAAGTTCTTGAAAACATTGCGCTGGAAGTAAAACCAGATGATGAGGAATTGCTCAAGAAAATTGCAGAAACTTCAATGACTGGTAAGGTGGCAGGAGCCAATAAAGAAATGCTGGCAGAAATTGCATATAGGGCAGTTAGAGCAGTGGCAGAGGAAGTAAATGGAAAGATAAGAGTCGATTTAGATAACATAAAGGTGGAGAAGAAACAGGGAGGAGCCGTTGAGGACACAGAATTAATCAATGGCATCATTCTTGATAAGGAAAGAGTGCATCCAGATATGCCTGTAGTAGTCAAAGATGCAAAGATTTTGTTACTGAATGCCGCTTTAGAGGTTAAGAAAACAGAAGTAGATGCTCAGATACGCATTACAGATCCAGAGCAGCTCCAGAAATTCTTGGATCAGGAAGAGAAAATGATTAGAGATATGGTGGATAAGATAAAGAATGCCGGCGCCAATGTATTGATTTGCCAGAAAGGCATAGATGATTTGGCTCAGCATTATCTCGCAAAGGCAGGAATATTTGCAGTGAGGAGAGTAAAGAAATCAGATATGGAAAAACTATCAAAGGCAACAGGAGCCTCAATATTGACAGATTTGGACGAAATTAAGCCAGAAGACCTTGGAGAGGCAGGAAAGGTTGAAGAAAAGAGGATAGGAGAAGACAAGATGGTATTCATTACAGAGTGCAAGCAGGCAAAGGCAGTCAGCATACTGGTAAGAGGAGGTACAGAGCATGTTGTGGATGAAATTGAGCGTGGTCTGCATGATGCTCTTAGCGTGATAGCAGTAACTCTTGAAGATGGCAAAATGATAACTGGTGGGGGTTCATCTGCTATAGAGATATCAATGGCATTGCGCGATTATGCAGAGACTGTTGGAGGAAGAGAACAGCTCGCAATAAACAAGTTTGCTGATGCTGTCGAAGTTGTTCCACGTGCACTGGCAACCAATGCTGGTATTGACCCAATAGACATACTTATAAAGCTGCGCAAGGCACACTCAGAGGGCAAGAAACATTATGGCGTGGATGTATTCAAGGGAGATGTTGCAGACATGAGAGAGCTAAATGTGCTGGAGCCGCTCAGAGTAGGCAAGCAGGCAATTAAGTCAGCAACTGAAGTAGCAATAATGATACTCCGTATCGACGACGTCATTGCAGCAAGAGAAGTATCAAAGAGCAAGGGCAAGGGCGAAGAAGGAATGGGCGGAGAAGAGTTCTAAATCCTCTCTCCCCTTTTAAGTTTTTTATATATCTTTTCTTTTAGACTTTATGATTGTTGAAGACATTGATATAAATGTCAGGAGCATTGACGAGCTAATAGGGCAATTTTATAAAGCTGGTGGTTTTTCAGCAAAGAAAATTGGAGTGGCTGCAGATATTATTGAGGAGATGGTGAAGGAAAATTATTTTATTTTCCTCACATTTCCAGCATGCATTATCGCAACTGGAACGAGAGGAGTGATTAAGGAACTGGTTAAGGAGAGAGTCATTAATGCAATCATAACAACCTGTGGAAGTCTGGACCATGACTTGGCAAGATGTTTTAAAAATTATTATCATGGCACTTTTGATGCAAATGATGAAGAACTGCACAAAAAGGGAATAAATAGGCTGGGAAACATTTTCATTCCAAATGAGAGTTATGGGGAAATCATAGAGAAAAAGATTCATGAAATTTTTGAAGGAAAAGAAGGAAAATACAGCAGCAAGGAAATTGCATGGGAAATTGGCAGGAATTTGAAAGAAGATTCTTTTCTCTACTGGGCGTGGAAAAACGGTATTCCCATTTACATTCCTGCAATAACAGATGGAGCAGTTGGATGGCAGCTGTGGATGATGAGTCAGGAGAAACAACTTGAAATAGATGTTTTTAAAGACGAGAAAGAACTAGCAGACATATTTTTTGATAGAGAAAAAATAGGCGGAATTATTCTGGGGGGAGGGGTTTCAAAGCATCATTTGATATGGTGGGCTCAGTTTCATGGTGGCCTAGATGCTGCTGTATACATCACCTCTGCTGTGGAATGGGATGGCTCTTTGTCTGGGGCGAGAATGAAAGAAGCAATATCATGGGGTAAGGTAAAAGAAAAGGCGAAGCAGGTTACTGTCGAGGGAGATGCAACTGTTTTGTTTCCATTGCTTATAGCTTCGCTATTCGAAAGAATTCGATAAAAAGCGATAATAACAAAACCTACAGGATAAAGGAGATGATATCATAAATATATATATACTCTTATATTTTTATTATGAAATGGTTTGTATTGTTCATTTCATTGCTCCTTGTTTTTTCTTCTCTAGCTCAAAATGAAATAAAAACATCATCTAACATTGCAAATATTTTATACGTAGGAGGCTTTGGAAAAGGAAACTATACTAGCATACAGGATGCAATAAATGATGCAAGAGACGGTTATATCATCTATGTCTATCCTGGTACATATAATGAAAGCATTATGATAAACAAGAGTATTTTATTGATTGGAATAGAAGAAAATGGAGAAAAGCCGGTAATAAATGGAAATGGGAGTGAATACACAATAAAAGTGGAGGCAAATAATACCGTTATAAAGAACTTTAGAATTTTTGCTATTAGAGGAGGAGGTTGGTCAGCAGGAATCTGGATCAAACATTGCTCCAATGTAACCACAGAAAATAATAATATTATATGTGATTATGTACCGATATGGATGAACTATTGCAACCGTATCACTGTTTTAAATAACACAATATCAGGAGGGGAATTTATTGGGATCAATAGCCAAGGAGGAAATAAAAACAGAATAATACACAATGTCATTACAAATAATGGAAGGGCAATTAGCATTAGTGGAACAAATAATATCATCTCTTATAATGAAATTTACAATAATTCGAAGGGTATCGAACTGATGGGCTCATTTAACGAGATTTCCTACAATAAGGTTTACGGGAATAAAGGACGGGGAATAGAAATAAGCGGGCTTTTCGGAATAGAAAATGAAGTATTTAATAATTTAATTTACGAGAATAACATGGGCCTATATTTAGGAGGATATTTTGATCACGTTTATAGTAATAACATTTCCCACAATTCTCGAGGAATATACATTTATGGAGCGTGTTACAACATTATAGAGAATAATACAATTTATAAAAATTCACGGGCGGGAATTGAAATGGATGGTACCGGGGATGAAATCAATTTCCCAGTTGTTAATAACACGATAAGATACAACAAAATTGTGGCAGAAAATGCAAATGCACTGTTTATATGGTTTTACTGCTATAATAACTTCTTTGTCAAAAACGATTTCATAAAAAGAAATATAAAAAGAATAGGATGGGAAGAGGTAATGGTAAATATAAATGCCTCATTGAAGTTAGAAGTTCACCGGAACTATTATAATGGAAATTACTGGTACGGCTGGAACTCTTCTCTTCCTAAACCAATTAGGGCAAAATGGACATTCAAAATCTTTGGTAAGACGATTCTTTCCATCAATGGCTACATTTTTGACCGGCACCCTGCCGTTAGACCGAATTGCTCATAACAAAATTATTAGATACATCCCCCAAATAGATGAAATGGTTCCATCTACTGTGTTATCTGTCAAGGCGATTTTCTTCCTGCTTCTTCCACAATATTTTTTATTCAACTTATGCAAGCAGCATCACCTGTTGCAAAAGTTCCAAAAAATTGCCCCATCTTTACACAATTCTATCTTAAACCCTTCGATAATTGCACGACAGTATTTATAAAACACATTGGCATAAAAGAATATGCGATGGCTTGTGCTGGTAGTGTTACTTTTTCTTCCTTTAGCTTCAGCAATTGATATAGGGGATTTTAAATGGGAAGATGGCAAGATAACTGGCAAGTATATGCCAGCTGGGCTAGAGGGAAAAATATCCTGTTATTCTAGAGGAAAGCATATTTTGGACATAATTTATAAAAATGAGTCTATTGAGATTTCCATACAGTATTTTGATGCTCTGGAAAAGATAATTGAGAGAAATCCATTTTTGAAAAAAGAACTGGAGGAAGCTTTGGTGAAACAGGCAATGCATATTAACATAAGTGGTGCGGCTTTCAAAATAGAAT
>JAJRYN010000099.1 GCA_024275755.1 archaeon
CTTTGAATATAACGGCCCCACATGATCTTTCGACTGGCATTCAGCCGACCTCCTTCAGCAGTACATCAAGCTTTTTTTTATATTCCTCTCCTTCAGCCTTTAACAACGAGTCAACATATCCTGCCAGGTGTTTTCCAAAATCAATTTCCATTTTTGTATATTTCCATTCTTCACCTTTCACGCCCAAAGCATATAAAAAAGCATATGATATTGCCTTCTCCTTAATATCCATTTTCTTGCTTTTTATCGCCCTTATCACCCCTTCCTTTCCTTCTACTTTATAAATTCTTGCCAATGAATCAACAAATTCTGCAATTCTGTCGCCTTTTACAATAGGCAGACTCTTCAACCTTTCCTCCTTTTTCTTCTCATAATATTCTTCTTTTAATTTCTGTAAATCTGCTCCATATTTTTCAAGGAGTTTCGTCGCTGAGGCAGTTTCCAGAATAATTGCCTTGCGTTCATTTTTTAATATTTCCATGACTGCTTCCATCTCCCATTCTTTTGGCTCAAGCTCCTTCAGAAAAGCTTCCTCATTGTCTCCATAACATTTATTTCCTATAATGAACACTCTCTTACTTTCAATATTCCATAAAATTTTTTTCCTGTAATTTTCAAGAAATTTTTTATCTGACACCATTCCATTTATGTAAGGGCCAGAGTCAATATCTTGCTTCAAAACATCTTCTATCAGGCAATGGCTACAGCGAAGCACACATTCTACAACATTTGCTTTCACTTCCACAGTTATCTCTTTTTCAAAATCAGGATAATAAAAGTATTTTTTCATTTCAGCAATTGTATTTTTATCGCTGCATGCTTTAATCTCTATATTACGCCATTTTATTTTTACATATTCATTTTTATTGCAGGAGAATTTTTTCTGTAAAAATTGCAGAAATTCTTTAGGTGGTTCTTTAGAACATACAATTTTGTCAGGCATGGAAAAAAGACTCACTTTTTTCTTTTTTGCTATATCAAGATATGCCAGAAGCCTTACATGTGGTTTATCCCAGTTTTGTAAGCCAACAAGCAATTCATCCTTCGCTTTTCCTCTCTTGGCATAATAAACATTTTCATCTCCCATTTTAATGAATGCAACATATGGTATTTTTTGCTCAGCCAGCAACATTGTGGCAGCTAAAGCACCTAGAAAGCCCTTTTTCTTTGCAACTTTTTCAGCATATTTTTCATCCTTCAGCTTTTCAATTTCTTTCTTAAGCTTTTCAAAATAACATTTTCCACAATCTCCTCCACATTCTGGCAAAATTTTGTATGGGTTTTGCTTTATTTCATTTGCCACGCCTAGCAGCTTCTTTTCAACCTGTTTTGCTGCTATTCTCACCTTCATTGGCATACATGTTTAATGCATCCTTTTTATTTCACTGTTTTGATTATTCATGAGCAAATTTTGTTTTTCATTACCATCCAATAAGCAAAAATCTCTGTATTCCCCCTACAGTAAAAGCTACAAGAATCATAAGAAGCATTGCCTTCAGCATATCCTTTATTCCAAGCTCCTTTATTAGAATGGTGAAGGTGGCAACGCATGGAAAATATATGGTTAGGATAGTTGTTGCTATAACAAGTTGCTCAGGCGCCATATTTAATGGCAAGAGCATACCAACCGCTAGGTCTTTTCTTAAAAATCCTGCTATCAGGGCAAGGGCTGCCTCCTTTTTCAATCCAAACCATGTTACCACAATGGGGCTGAAGAGATTGCTCAAGAAATCGATGAAATGGAGGGTGTAGAGAATATTTATTATAAATACGCCAAAAAATAACCATGGAATCGCATCTTTCAAATACCACTGAATCCTCATTGAAAGTTTTTTTGCAATTGCAATTATGCTCGGCTTTCTGTATGGTGGAATCTCCATGAAAATTTCAGGGCTTTCCCCCTTTATGAATTTATTTAGCAGGATGCCTATGAATATATATAGAACTGCCAGAGTGAAAAATACCATTGCAATATATTTTACGCCATATGCTCCAAGTATGCCAAAAATCATCGCAGTTTGAGCCATGCAGGGGATGGATATTGAAAGAAGGGTCATTGAAATAAATCTCTGTTTCTTTGTCTCCAGGCTCCTTGTAGCTAGCACACCAGGCACATTACATCCCATTCCAAGAAAAACAGTTATGATGCCATAGCCATGCATTCCAAGGCGATGAAAAATGTTGTCGGCAAGAGTGGCCAAACGAGGTAAATAACCTGTATCTTCAAGGAGAGATAGTATGGTATAGAAAGAAATTATGTATGGCAGCACAACACCAAATGGAACATATACTCCTGTTGATAATACCCCTAAAGACTCTTCAAAAGAAATTTTTCCGTTAACTAGTTGTCCTATAAGAATATCCCGTAAAATACTATCTCCCAGAAAATCGTTTAATCTCTGGAGTAGCGTAAGATAAATATCAAAAAGAGGTTGTATTAATTGGCTTATACCTTCTCCAAGAAATCTGACAGTTAAAAGGGAGAAAAATAAAATCAGTAGAGCAATGGGAATACCTGTTGCAGGCTTTATTGTAATTTCTGCAAGTATATCTCTCCATGTATGATGGCGATGGCGTATTTTTTCAACTCTCCTTATTATTTCTCCTATCTTAGTCCATCTCTGCCCTTCATCCAGCTTTAAATTCCTTGCTTTAGCATCTTTCAATCTTTCAACAAGTTCTTTTATTCCCTCGCCTGTTAAAGCGACAGTTGGCACAACAGGAACACCCAGCTCCTCCTCCAGTTTTTTAACATCAATATCTATGCCAAGATGTTTTGTTTCATCCCACAAATTTAATGCGATGATAGCTGGAACATTTTTTTCCAGAATTTGCAGAGTTAAATACAGATTTCTTTCCAGATTGGTGGCATCAACAACATTTATGACAATATCCGCTTCCTCAAGCAATTTTTTTGCAACTTCCTCAGCTTTATTTGATGGTTGCAAAGAATAAGTGCCAGGGGCATCTATTATCTCATAAATTTCTCCCCCGATTTTTAATTTACCTCTAAAAAAGTCCACAGTTGTGCCAGGATAATTTGACACTATTACCTTTGCTCCCGTTAAACGGGAGAAAACAACGCTTTTGCCAACATTTGGATTTCCCATCAAAACAATTTTCTTCACAATGGAAAAATTGAAGAGATATAAAGAAATTTTGATATAATGGGGTTTCTAATTATCTAAAAATGAAGGAGTTTACTCCAGCTGGTAGAGCAATTACAGATGAAAAAGGTTGCAATAACTCGTTTCATTGCTTATCTGATAATATAATGGAAATATACTCCATAGGTCATTCTAACAGACATATAGAAGAATTCATCAATTTGCTGAAAGAATATGGAATAGAAATAGTCATTGATGTCCGTCGCTTTCCTACTTCGAAATACGCAGCATATAAAAAAGAGAATTTGGCAGAGCTACTGAAGAAAAATGGGATTGAATATATTCATCTTGAAAAGTTAGGTGGTTATAGAGGGAGCTATGAAAAATGGATGCATGGCAAAGAATGGAAAAAAGATTATGAAAGGCTGAAGGAAATGGCGATGAATAAAAGAGCTGCAATAATGTGTGCGGAGAAGCTGCCATTTAGATGTCATCGCCGTTACATAGCAAGGAAACTTGCAGCAGATGGATGGAGAGTCATTCATATAATCGATGGAAGAGTCTGGGAGGAAAAAAGCAGCATTAAATTATGAATACCTGTATATTTTTAAAAAAATCGATATCCTTATAAAGGGTATTTAAATAATTTTCTTGGAGGGGATAGGAAATGAAAAGTTGGATACCAGGAGTAGTTGGTTTGGGCATATTGTTGCTCTTTATAGGCGTGATATACGGGGTATATGCAGATACACAGGATGCATTGGATACTGCTTCAGCAATAAAAGATGTTGGAATATTTCTGGCAGGCATAGGGCTTGCTGTTGGAGCACTAATCGATAGTGAAGAAGACAATTATGTGCGCTTTGGCATGCTGCTAGCGGCAGCATTGCTTATGGGATTGCTGTGGGGCGGCCTTATAACCATAAGTGCCTAAACTCTTTTCCCTCTTTCTATATATTTTTATTTTTCTTTCTAAAACCTTTTTTGTCTATAATTCCAATTTCTACTTCTCCTTCCTTACCTTTTCTTGCTTTCTTTATTGCTTCTATTCCTAATTCAATGGCTGCTTTCATGCTCAACCCTTCTTCATAATTCTTCTCAAAATATTCTATTGCTGCGTCTCTTCCCTCTCCTTCTGCTGTAGCCTTATACTCCATCATTGCTCCGCTCGGATCAGTAGCAAATAAATGAGCTCCACTATCATCTACTCCTC
>JAJRYN010000100.1 GCA_024275755.1 archaeon
TGAGAAAATAGGGATTTAATATGACAAAGATTTTCGTGATTAAAACACAAGTAGGGCAGGAAGAAAACGTTGCAAATTTATTTGAGAAAGCCAGCAGAAGAACTGGAAAGATTTATGCCATACTTGCTCCAAAAGAGTTAAGGGGCTACATTTTTGTTGAAGGAGAGGATATAGAAACGATAAAGAGAATAATAAGACACATGAGATATGCAAGAGACGTGCTTGAAAAAGATATAAAAATAGAAGAAATAGAGCATTTTCTGTTCCCACCTTCTGCAGTTGCAAACATTGAGGAAGGAATGATTGTGGAGTTAATAAGTGGGCCATTTAAAGGCGAGAAAGCAAAAGTTACTCGCATTGATGATGCAAAAGAAGAGATTACAGTCGAGCTATTAGATGCAATGGTTCCAATTCCCATCACAGTTAGAGGAGAACAGGTTAGAATACTAAAGAAAGAGGAGGATTAAAATGGCAGAAGAAGTAGAAGTTTTAGTTGAAGGCGGAAAGGCTACAGCAGGCCCACCAATAGGCCCAGCTTTGGGCCCTCTAGGCTTAAACGTGGTAGAGGTAGTGAAAAAAATAAACGAACTTACAAAAGATTTTCAGGGAATGAAAGTGCCAGTTAAAATAATCGTTGACCCAGCAACAAAAAATTACGAGCTTAAGGTAGGCACACCACCAGCATCTGCACTAATTATGAAAAGAGCAAATATTGAAAAAGGGTCATCAGATACAACTGCACCAGTAGGCAACATAACAATGAAAGATGTTATAGATATTGCAAAAATGAAAAAGAATGATTTAATGGGCAAAGATTTGAAGGCGAAAGCAAAAGAAATAGTGGGAACATGTGTTTCCATGGGAGTAACTATAGAAGGCATGAATGCAAAAGAAGTAATTAAAAAAATAGAAGAAGGAGCGTTCGACGAACTCTTCAAAGAGGATTGATTACGAAAATCTCTACCTCTTCACTCTTTTTATTTCCTGCATTGTCATATGCAATAACTTTTATTGTATGTGTTCCAAATGCTTTTTCTTCCCATGTCCATTCATAAGGAGTTGTGGTGTCCTCAGCCTTATATTCTCCATCCATATAGAATTCTACTTTTGCAATACCTGCAAGTTCATCTGTTGCCTGTGCAACTATTGTTATTTTTCCAATAACTATAGCTTTCTGGCCAAGTATTGGCAACACTTCTCTATCAAAAATGTAAAGCTTACCAGGATGTGGTTTTTCAATGGCCAAGGAGGGCTTTGAATTATCAACAGTAAATTTGGCTGAGATATCCTTGCCCATATTTCCTGCTTCATCTACGGCAGAGATTTGTATTAAATATTCATTGCCATCTTCCAAGCCAGTTGTATTCCATAAATATTCACCATCATTCTCTGTGTTTCTAACTATTCTATGCCATGTTAAACCATTGTTTGGACTGTATTTTATTGTTATACCTGTTATCTCTCCATTATCTGTTGCTTCCCATTTTATCAAAACTTCTCCTCCTACAACTTCTCCTCCTACAGGAAATACAATTTCAACATGTGGAGGAGATAAATCTTCAATTTCAAATTGATATACATTGCTAACATTTGCATTGCCTGAGGTATCGATGGCATAAATGTAGAATTCATATGTGCCAATTAAATTATATGACTTGCTGCAATAATATACACTGTCTGTTTTATTCTGGAAAATGCTGAAGTTTTCGTAGCTTCCATCTGGATATGTTATATTAATGCGAACATCTTCAACAGCTACATTATCTGTTACATTACATGAAATATTCACCAAGTCTCCAATATTCTGCAATGATGGATTTGCTTCCACATCTTCTATTGCTGGAGGAGATAAATCTTCAATTTCAAATGAATATATGTCGCTAATATTTGAATTGCCTGAGGTATCGATGGCATAAATGTAGAATTCATATGTGCCAGTCATATTATAGGATTTAATGCAGTAGAATATGCTATCTGTTTTATTCTGGAAAATGCTGAAGTTTTCGTAGCTTCCATCTGGATATGTTATATTAATGCGAACATCTTCAACAGCTACATTATCTGTTACGCTGGCAGAAACGGTTACATTTTTACCAACATCCTGTATGACAGGACTTGCTGCCACATCTTCTATGACTGGAGGAATAAAATCTCCTTCTATTATTTCAAATTGGTATGTGGCGGAAATGGCTTCATTTCCATTCACATCTCTTGCATATATGGAGAAGTTATATACGCCAGCAAGAGAATATGCCTGATTGAAATAATATTTGCTGTTATGCTGCATTATGAATTCATGGAAGGTTGCATCAGGATATGTTATATTTACTTTTACTTCAGCAACACCAAAATCATCTGTTACAGTGCATGAAATGTTAACATATTCATTAATTTGCTGAACATCTGGATTTGCATTTATATTGCTTATAACTGGTGGAGTATTATCAACTATACTAAATGAATAATTGAGCCATCCAATATTGCCAGCATCATCCATTGCCTTTATTCTGAATGTATAATCTCCTGCATTTAAACTGTAATAGCTTTTCTGTTTGGTATAACCCCATGCACTCCAATCTGCATCATATCCTTCAAGCATATATGAAAATGTTATGTTTTTTGTTGACGAAACATCATCTGTTGCAGTCCATTCAAAATAAACGTCTCTGTAATCTATAGTTGCAGAGGGATAATCAATTAAAGTTATGTCTGGAGGAGTTACATCAACGGCAACACTCCCATTAAAAATTTCTATTTCAGTTGCATTTCCATTTTCATCAGAAATTATTGCATCTGAAATGTTTATTGAAGTTATGCCTTCTTCAATTGTTTCAAATATAATGGTTGCAAATATTCCGCTTTTATTAATTGGCGAGGATGAAAAAGCAACAATATTTATGATACTTCCATTCTGATTATCGATTTCTGTAAAATTATTTATCAAGTCATCAGCCCAGTATTCAAATAGCCCCCCCATTCCTTACTTCTTTTGCTAAAAGAATACTGCTGTTAAAAAATATATTGCATTGAGCACCCGATATATTTTCAGAAGGTATAACTGTTATATTAACGAAAATGGTTTCATTGGTTTTGCTGTATGTGAAAGATGGCTCTATTTTCATGATATTCTTTCCTTCCGCCTTTATAAAAAATATAATGAATAGGAGGATGACGAATGTGATTAATTTTTTCATTTTACCACTGAGGTTCTATTCAGTTGAATTATATCAGTGCTTTTAAAATTTATCAATTTTAATGTGTAAATATTTATAAATTCTGTTTTATATATCTAACAAAGTTAGAGTAGTGATACTATGCACCGTTACATGAAAGAAATATATAGGGCTTATGAAAATGGCCTGCCTGTTGTGGGCCCAACTTATCTTTCGCAGGCATTGGGAATAAGTAAATCGACAGCGCATCATATGTTGAAAAATCTGGCAAAAAAAGGATATGGGAAATATATTGAAAGAAAGGGTTTCATAATAAATTCTGAGGGTATAAAAGAGGCGAAAAAAATAATGAGGAAACATCGCCTCCTAGAGTGTTTCTTTGTTGACATATTCTCTTTAGATGCCAGCCAGGCGTGTAAGGAGGCAAATAGAATAGATGCATTTGCTGGTGATGAATTGATTAAATTGATTGAGGAAAAATTTGATTATAAATGCTGTCCATGTGGTAACGAGATACCAAAATGAAGGCGAAATGGATTATATTGGCTGTTATATTATTCATTCCCGTCTCATCTGCTGAGATAAACATAGTTGTTTCTCTTCCTGATTTTGAACCTCTTGTCAGAGAAATAGGGGGAGATGAAGTAAATATATCTGTGATTCTACCATCGGGTACAGATCCTCATGCCTTTTCCATTACAAAAGAAACTGTAGACAAAATAAAGAATGCTGATTTGGTTATTCTGGCGAATTCTGCCCTCCTTTCATATGAAAGAAATATAAAAGAGAATTATGAGAAAAATTATCTGGACTTTGAGGATTACGAGAAAAATGGAGCTGAGCTATTTGATTTTGGGGATTATAAAAAGAATCCACATGGATACTGGCTTTATGTGAATAATAGCATAGCCATTGCAAGAACAATAGCATATAAACTTGCTGAAATAGAGCCAGAAAAGGCAGATTATTTTATTTCCTCCTTTAATAATTTTGAGAACAGACTCTTGGAAGCAGAAAAAATTGTAATGAAGAAGGCGAAAGAGAATGATATTTATGGCAAAAAAGTGGTTGCTTCTGTGCCTGGAGTTTGCTATATAGCAAAAAATGTTGGTATGGAAGCAGATAAAATTTTATTTTCTGAAGGTGCAGGCACGATAAGCATGGAAGAGATGAAAGAAATAAAGAATGGGCTGAAAAGTAAAGAATATGCTGCAATAATTGTGCCTGAAATTTTCAGGAACGCAAAAGTGGGAGATGTTGCAAGACAAATTGCTATGGATAGCAATTCATCTGTAATATATGTGAAATTTGCAGAGGGAGGAGAAAGCTATATTAACCTGTTTTATTACAACGCCATTACAATCATTTCTACGGGAAATCAGAGGGTTAGCCAGGAAAAATATAATTTATGGCTAGTTTATCTATCAATTTCTCTTGCATTATTGGCTGCTTTTGAGGCTTTCCTTTTATACAAATACAGGGAGATAAAATGATTGAAGTAAAGAATGTTAGCTATGCTTACAACGGCAATATTGCATTGCAAAATGTTACCTTTTCAAGCAAAGATGAGTTTGTTGCAGTAATGGGTCCAAATGGCTCTGGAAAAACAACTTTAATAAAGCTCATCATGGGGCTGCTTGAGTCAGAAAAAGGAGAGATAAAAGTTTTTGGAAGAGAAGCTAAGGAAGCTAGAAATTTAATTGGCTATATGCCCCAAAAAGATACGATAGCAAGACATTTCCCAATAAGGGTTAAGGATATTGTTTTGATGGGAACGACAAAAAGAAGATTTTATACAAAGGAAGATATTGAAAAGGCAAAAAAATCGCTTGAAGAAGTGGGTTTGCCGCATCTATGGAATGAAAGATTTTCTTCCTTAAGTCAAGGACAGCAGCAGCGCGTTATGTTTGCAAGAGCTTTAGCAAAAGAGCCGAAATTGCTTATTCTTGATGAGCCGTTCAGTGCTGTTGATTTGCCAAGCAGAGATAAAATGATAGATATACTCAATGAAAAAAGAAGAGAAGGAATGGAAATAATTATTGTGGTGCATAATATAAATCCAATTCTGCATGAAATTGATAAAGTTTTGCTGCTGAATAAAAAGGCAATTGCATTTGGCTCACCAAGAGAAGTCCTGAATCAGGAGACCCTGAAAAAAGCATACGGGACAGACATTCAGATTGTTGTGTGCAAGGAAGGGTATTGCCATCCTTTGATAGGGGATGAACATGCTTGATGAGTTTATTATAAGGGCAATAATTGCTATTTTGCTACTTGCCATAAATGCTTCTATAGCAGGCACTTTTACAATATTCAAGGACATGCCTTTTTTAGTTGCTGGCTCTGCTCACGCTGCATTAGCTGGGGCGGCAATGATGATAGCTCTGGAGAACTATATTAACATCAACCCACTTTTTGGAGCGATTATCTTTGCCATACTGGTTGCTTTTTCAGCTGCAAAGGCAAAACAGGCGAATGTGGCAATAGGCATAGCATTTGCTTTTTCAATGGCTGTAGCTGTTCTGTTTATCTCTTTAATAAAGGAGCAGGCAGCAAGAGTATGGGGACTATTATTTGGAGATTTATTACTCCTTACAAATGATGATATATTCCTCATGGCTATCGCAACAGTCCTCATCATAATAGTCTGCCTTGCATTCAATAGGGAATTCCTTTTCATATCTTTTGATATGGAGGGTGCAATGGTTCAGGGAATCAAAGCAAATTTTTTCAACTATCTTCTCCTTTCCATCATTGCCGTCTCAACTGTAGTAACCATGAAAGCAGTTGGAGCAATTTTAGTATATGCAATGCTCATCGCCCCGGCAGCAGCAGCTAATAAAAAAGCAGGCAGCATAGCAGGCGTTTTTACAATGGCAGCATTTTTCGCACTGTTTGCAGGCTTTATTGGCTTACTCCTTTCCATCTATTTTCCATTTTCACCCTCTGCAATTGCTGCTCTAGTTGCAACATCCATCTATTTCATTCTATATAAAAAGGGGTCGTGACGAAAATATTTTAATAAAAATTGCTATTCCATTTTTAAGCCCCGGTGGTGTAGCGGTTATCATGCGGGCCTGTCGCGAATCCTTTGGAAAAGAAGTTTCACCGCCAAAGGGTTTGCAGAGAGCCCGCGACCCGAGTTCAAATCTCGGCCGGGGCGCTTTCTGATTTTTACGCAATATTAAATATAAACTTATTATTTAGCAGTGTGAAGATAGGGGATGTAATTGCCAGAAATAGAAAAAAAGGAACCCTCATTATTATTTTAGTAACAGGGCTGTTTCTGACAGTTATTGCTGTAAATGGCATAAAATATGAATTTGAGGAAGAAAGTTTTCTGCCAAAAAATGAGGTTGTAGAGGCAAATGAGAGAGTAATAAAGGAATACACAAATGAATATTTGGTACCCATCCTTGTTAAATCTAAAGATGGAAATATTTTACGAAAAGATAATCTGCTAGAAATACTTGACATGGAAAAAAGATTGTATGAAAATTTCAGCGTGATGCCTTTTAGTGTAGCCGATATAATATCCTCTGCCTTTCTTTACATTCAAAATGAAACAAACATGAGTTATGAGAATAAAATAGAAGCGATGCAACAAATAAGCAATAAAAATATAACTCAAATGCTAAATTTTCCATTTTTTCCTAAAGAATCCTTTTCTCTCTTGCTTTCAAATGATTTTGATGGAAAAAAGGCAGAAGCGACAGTAATAAAATTTGGTCTGAATGGCTCTCTAATAAAAGATAAAAAAGCTGCTTTGGAGAATGAAAGCAAAGTGGAGAAAACTGTGCAGCAAAATTATACTCATGTTGAAACAGATGTTTTAGGAGCCAGAATCATCTCAGAAAAAATAATGAAAGCAAATAGCAAATCGATATCTCTTTTGCTTCCAATTTCCTTTATTTTAGTAATCATGGTTCTCTTCTTCATTTACAGGAACATTAAAGAAGTGATTCTGAGTTTACTGGCCCTTGGCATAGCTATTTTATGGATGACCGGGTTTGGTGCATTACTTGGCTATACATTCAATCCCATGATTACATCTATCCCTGTTTTGCTTGTCGGCTTGGGCATCGATTATGGTATTCACATCAAGAAAAGAATTAATGAGGATGGCATAAGGAAGGGATTAAATAGCATCTCTACTGCCCTATTTTTATCCGCCTTCACTACCTCAATAGCTTTTCTTTCAAATATTTCCTCTTCCATTTCCACATTGAAGGAATTCGGGATTCTCGCATCCTTTGGCATTTTTTCCTGCCTTTTTGTAATGTTAATTTTTATGGCTGCCCCTGCCAGAAAAGAGAAGGGCAAAGATAAGATAATATTAAACAAGCTGGCTATCATTGCAAAAGAAAAAAAGAAGACGATATTGATTGCAGCTTTGTTGACGACAATAGCCATATCGTATTTTGCCACTACAATAGAGGCGGAATTTGATATGATGGATTTCCTGCCAGAAAAATTGGAAATAACTGGTGAAATAAATTATCTGCTGAAAAATTTCGAAGCAGCAGAAGGGGAAGAAGCAATTATAATGATAAAAGGAAACGTAGCCGATCCAGAAATGCTTAAAAAAATACATTCTATTGAGGAAAATATAAAAGATGATGCATATGTTGTTAAGGCAAAGGATTCAATACTTTCGGTACTATCTTTAATGGAGGATTATGCAGAGAAAACATTTTATGATATGAGATATAACGAGAGTTTTGCGCTGTTATATAAAAATTATTTCGAGAATGGGCTGCCAAAAGAAAATGTAACAGAAGAAAATATCATCCAGTTATATAATTTGCTTTATGAAATAGCCCCATATGATGTAAAGAAAGTCCTACATAGAAATGAAGGGTATGACGAATGCATAATAAGAATTGCCACAGACACCGGAAAAAAAGAGAATAATATAAGTGTGTTGTATAGTGAACTCAAGAAAGATTTAAATGGCAATCAAGGAATCATCACAGGAAGAATAATTTCCAGCTATATCATACTTAGGGAATTCAGAAGCAGCCAGATAAAATCTTTACTAATAACAATACTCCTTTCCTTTTTAATTCTTGAGATAGTATTTTTGAAAATAAAGAAGTCAATATTAATTGGAATATTATCTCTGATACCTGTTATTCTTTCTGCAATATGGATTATTGGAACAATGGCAATACTTGGTATTCCTCTAACGATAACAACCATAACAGTTGCATCCCTGGCAGTTGGACTGGGTATAGATTATTCAATACATATGAGCCACCGCTTTATGCAGGAAAATGACTTGGTAAAATCTGTAACATCCACTGGTTCTGCTTTGCTCGGCTCGGCTCTCACTACAATAGCTGCTTTTGGCTTGCTTTCCTTTTCCTTTCTTCCCCCTCTGCGTATATTTGGTGTCGCAATAGCAATAGCCATTTTTTATAGCTTCATATTATGTGTTTTCATTCTGCCTGTTTTGCTGGAGATGTGGAAATCATCTCCATTCTTCAAGTAGCTTTCCATTTCTGGCAGAATATATAGAAGCAAGACATAAAATGGCAGATATACACGCGAAAGCAAGCATGAAAAGAATGAGAATAATGAACTGGCTAATCATTTCATATTCCATTAGGAATATGGGAATGCTTCCTCCTATCAGGGCTATGGTTGCTTCCGCCAGAGACGGACTTTTTCTACTCAAAGCAATTTTTATTGCCTTCAAACCACTCTTATCTTTTATCTCCTCTCTCACCCTCTCTGTAATATGAACTGCAAAATCTATGCCTACGCCAATTGCAATTGATGAAACTGTTATTGTAGATATGTTTAATGGGATATTCAGTAAAACAAGCATGCTTGGCTGCCATATTAAAAGAAATAAAATTGGTATCATGGTAAAAGAGGCATATCTGAAAGAGCGGAAAACTATGAGAAGGCAGAGATACACTAAAATTAGAGAAATGAACATGAAACGAAGTTGCTGATCCATCAACATGTCATTTAATTCGACAGTTATGGCAGCCAGACCAGCAAGTTGGGAAATCTCCCCATATTCTTTTATTTCTGTATTGTATTGTCTTATTATCTGATTAACTGATGAAACGCTTCTTTTTGTTTCCTTAAGCGGCATGATTGGCATTTCTATATAGATTAGAGTCTTGTTATAGTCCTTATTTAGCATCATTACCTTGTATTTTTATGGCACTCTCTCAAAAATATTTTCAACTTCTTCTTTGGTTCTTGGTATTCTTCCCGCATTCAATCTTTTGACTACATCCACAATTGAATAGGCGGATGCATTTTCTACACCTGTATTTATTATCTTTTCCATTTCATCAAGTTTTTCAAGCAATTTTGGCTCAAGAATTCCTTCTGGAGGGGTTTCAACAAGTATAACTCCTGATTGCCCTGCATTGAATTTTTCTGAATACTCTCGCATAACAACATGGCTTTTCATTTTCTGGGGCATCATTTCCCATACAGATGTTCTCTGGGATACATAAGGAATGGAGGCTATTGAAACAAGAGAAACAAAAGCAAGAATCAATAAAATTTGTTTTCTATATCTCGTCAAATTTGCCAGAGAATTCCATTTTAATTCAACCCTTCTTTTTGGAGGAAAAGCAAGGAGCAAACATGGAATCAAAATCATTGTTGAAACAAAACAATATGAAACACCTATCAAAAAGGCAAGACCCATATTCTCTATAGGAGGCATATCAGATGTGAGCAGGGAAGCGAAACCAACTATTGTTGTTATGGCAGATAAAAAAACAGCCTTTCCAGTTGTATTAATCATTTTTTTGATAGCTTCTTCTCTCTTTTTTCTCATCAATTCCATAAAATAATTTATCATGTGCAAAGAATATGCCACCCCTAAAGCACCAAGCAACGGCAGAACAGCAATTACAGTTGGAGCAAATTCAACAGGCATCATTCCCATTGTGCCGAAAGTCAATGCCACAGAATAAAGTACAGGAGCTATAGCTATCAATACAGTTTTCATTTCTCTATGAAATGCATATAAAACGAATAGCAGGATAAATAGAGAGAGCAAACCAACATTATAAATTCTTCCCATAATCCAGTCTATTGTTTCCTTATAAAGAGTGAGCATTCCTGTTGGAAAAGCTTTGATATTATGGGTTGTCTGGACTATGGGATATATTTTATCATCAAGCAAAGTATCAACATCTGCATCTTTGGTGGTAGTCAGTATAATTACTCCATTTTCGTAATCGTGTGAAATAAGCTTGTATTTTATTTCATCTGGTATGAATTTAAGCAGGAGATTTACATATTGCTGATTATTTGGTATCTCATCCTTTCCAATTATTGGAAAATTTGCATTTGTATCTTTTATCAGAGACGCAATACTTGCAGTATATACCACTTCATCTTCTATGCCCTCTTCAGGATTCAAAGCATTTTCTATGCCATCCATTTCCTTCAGAGAAGGAACGCTCGTAATATTATCAGCCTCAATATAAATCATTAGAGAATCGATTGGCCACTCTTTTCTTATCTTATTCAGTAATTGAACACTTGGTTGCTCGGAAGGCATATAAACTTCGATATCAGATGTTATAACAACGTTAACAGCTTGTAAAGAAATCAGGATAGTTATGATTGTAAAAACAAGTATTGTGAGTTTTGGCTTCTTAAGTAATAAGTCATATTGCATCTCAAACCCTTTCCCTTATATTTTTTGTTTCTATTTAAAATTACCTGATTCTTCTTCTTATGGCTATGAAAATCACCGCAGCTATTGCAAAAATTACTTCAAATCCTGGTGTGCCTCCTCCGCCACCAGATGATTCAACGGTTATTTTTATTGAAGTTGTGTCCTCCTCGCCATAATTATCCATTACAGTTAATGTAACAGTATATTCTCCTGCCTTTGTATATTTGTGAGTTGGATTCTGCTGATTGCTTGTTGTTCCATCTCCAAAATCCCAGTGCCATGAAACTATTGTTCCATCTTCGTCTGTGCTATCACTTTCAAAAAATATGTTTGAACCGACTTTTGGTTGTTCTGGAGAATATTTTATTCTTGCTACAGGAGGAATATTTTCCTTCTCTTCATGCCTCCAGTCAACAAGCTGTATCATAAGGCTCTGGCTTCCTCCCGTATCTATCAAGCGCTCAATCATTCCTTTTTTTGCATTCCAGAACATGTATGTATTGTTGAAAGGTATTATATCACCAAATGGATTGTAGCCTGATTTTATTATATATACATCTCCATCTACCTTTGTACATTCAAATGAAAATGAAACTTCTCCACTCGTTGGATAATCTCCATAATATAGAGTTGCATATGAATTCGCTTCCCATTTTTCTCCTTCATTTACTGGAAAGTTCATGAAATCAAGGGGAGGATTGTATTCTGCTTTGATTGTAGCTTTACCAACAGGTAAATTTGGTATTGGAACGGTAGTTGATACATTGATATAGACATCGTTTTCATTGCTTACAACGGACAGATTCTTTGTTGTGAAATAAATGGTTCCTGTTGCTTCTATGGTGAATGTACCATCAATTGTTTGATCTTTCCCAAATAAATTACCCTCTATATGGAGTGTTCCTGAAATAGACGCGTTCATTGCAGTTTTATAGCATCCAACAGCTTTATCATCTATTTCCAATACTTCAACATCCACCACTTTCAATAAGATATTAACGCTTTGTGTGGAAATGTCTATACTGAATGAGTAATTTTCATAATCTATGCTTTCACTCACACTATAACTCCCAGAATATTTCCAGTAATCACCCACACTCCAGTTCGGTTTTTCTAAGGCGGCATTAGCATAAGGAAGGAGAAGCAATAGCAGGGCGATTGTCAGATATCTCAACTTCATATTGGCTTATTTGCTCGTCATATAAAATTTTTTGCATCAATTTCAAGGCGAGGAGAAATTTCTCCTGCTATATTTTCTCTCATTGCCTTCTCCACATCCTTTTCATTTGCAAGCACCCACATCAATTTTATCCATGCTACTTCTGGCAACATATCCTCGCCTTCTATCACCCCTGCTTTGATCAATTTTCTGCCCGTGGAGTAAACATTTAGGTTAACTCTTCCATAAAGACACTGTGTTGTAATAACAACGGGAATTCCTTTTCTTGTTAAATTTTTGATTGCAGGAATTAAATGTTCGCCGACGTGTCCTAATCCGGTGCCAGCAATAACAATGCCATCCTTTCCATCTATCATTTTTTCGAAATCCTCTCTTTTCATTCCAGGATAATAATGAATCAGGGCAACATTTTCATTTAACTTTGTTTTTGCCTTTACTTTTCCCTTGCTTCTTTTCCTGTATTCACCATAAAATTCTATTTTATCTTCGTTAATTAAACCAATGGGCCTTGCATTTATTGAAACAAAAGCATCTCTCCGCGAAGAATGCATTTTTCTAACTTTTGTAGCTCTGTGAATAAAACATCCGTTTGAGGAGATGCTGCTGTGCATCACAATAACAACCTCACCAATATCAGTTAAAGCAACTTTTGTAGCAGCCATTAAATTAATGAAAGCATCGCTGCTAGGTCTATCTGAAGAACGCTGACTCCCAACAAAAACAACTGCCCCATTCAAATTTTTTAGCATAAATGCCAAAGCAGCTGAAGAATAGGTCATTGTATCTGTTCCATGAGCTATAACAACTGGCTTACCTTCATTCAAATATTTTGCTGCCTCCCTTGCCATTTTCTGCCAGTCCTTTGGTTTTATATTCTCGCTCAACTTCTGAAACAAAATTTTTGCCTCAATATTGCATATATCAAAAATTTCTGGCATTGCAAAGGCGAGCTCTTCTGCTGTAGAGGCAGGGTGAACTGCGCCAGTTTCATAATCAACATAACTTGCTATTGTACCTCCTGTTCCTATTAATGCCACTGTGGGCTTTTTTTCATCATATGGAATCTCTCCCATTTTCCTCTCCTTCTTCCTCCCCTTCTTTATTATTCTTATTTTGCACCCTTTTAAATTGATGCCAATATTGTAACCATTTGGAAGCTTTATAATCAAAATATTTTTCTCACTGAAAGCATGATGTGGCATTACAATACCCCTGTAAGTTTTTCCATCCTTTACAACTTCAACTTCATCTCCCACTTCAATCATTAAAAGTTAAATACAAGTTTGTATATAAGCACTGCCAACAGCCCCGTGGTGTAGTGGTCAAGCATGGCGGACTTTGGGTGGGCGCTCCGCGGCTCACCTCCGCCTGCGGCCCAGAAGAAATCCGCCGACGGCAGTTCGAATCTGCCCGGGGCTATGTGCTCCCGTGGTGTAGCCCGGCCAATCATTTCGGCCTTTCTAAGAGCTCCTTTGGGGGTAAAATACCTTTTCCAAAAGGAGCTCTGAAGAAAGCCGAAGACTCGGGTTCAAATCCCGACGGGAGCACTCATTTTTTTATCTTATCGGTATAATATTTATTTTCTCACAATTTCCTACTAATGTCACATATAAATAGCCGTCTCTGAAAATTCCATCAAAATCGTATATTTCAATCCTTGCACCCATCCATCCCCCATTCATATTGAATTTTTGCATTCCATTTTCATCTACTATGACGAAGATGCCCGGCAAATGAGGATATCTGTGGTTGCCCAGCCTTATCAATTCTTCATCATAATAGGTTATACGATACAGATTGGTGATTACAAAAATAGTGGCATTGTGGTATGTTTCACTATAACAGATTGCGCTGTGTTTACTTTCAGTAAATGCCCCACTTACATGATTTGTCGATGGCAAAATAATACTCAGTAGAATAATAACAAAACACATCCCTATCAATTTTTTTCCGACTATATTTCTCTGCATTAAAATATTAAATATTGAAATTATATTTAATTATTTTTAATAAATGCGGCATCCTGAATTGTTTTGCAATGAATCGTAGAATTATGAAAGGTGATAGAAAAGTATACCTGAGGAAAGAATTGCCAAATGCTCAAAGATAAGCAACCATACAACAACATTCCTTTTCCATTCTCAAAATAAATCGAGATACTACGATTGATGAGACGAATGGGCAGATTGCTGAATACTACTCTTTTTATCTTCTATAAATTATGCATTCATCATTCATTTTGGCTGGAAAACCTCTTCATCTCTTCCTTGCCCATCTTAAACGCCTTCATGTTCATTTCTATGTATTTTTCTGGAATTGTTTCTCTTATAACTTCCAGAATGCTTTCTTCTTTTAGAGGTAGTATCTGCAGAGAATGAAATGCTCCGAGCATAACAACATTCTTTGTTAAAATGCTCCCTGCTTTCCTTGCAATTTCATCTGCATTTATTTTGATTAGCCGACAATGCTTTTCTATCTTTTCAAAAATTTCATCTACCGGAGGATAGCTTCCAATACCTATTGAGACCAGAGGAGGAATTATGGGATTTATATCTGTAAGAACAACACCATTTTTTCTCACCTTGCTTAAATTTCTTAATGCTTCCAGAGGCTCAAAAGCAACAATTGCATCTGCTGTCTCATTTGCTATTATTGGTGAAAAGACGTTGCCTATTCTCACGCTGCACTCAACATTCCCGCCACGCTGAGCCATTCCATGCAACTCAGAGGTTATAACATTATAGTCTTCTTTCAATGCGGCTTTTGCAATTATGTTTGCTGCCGTTATCACACCTTGTCCGCCTACGCCTGCTATAATAATGCTTATCTTCATTTCACCACCTCTATTGCATTGAATGGGCATACCTGTGGGCATACTCCACATCCAGTACATAATGCAGCATTTATCTTTATGGCATCATCATCAAAATAAAATGCGGGACAGGCAAATTTTGTTATGCATATCTTGCATTTTTTGCAATTGTTTTGGTTAACTTGATACAATTTCCTTTCCTTCTTTATTTTTCTTTCAAGCAGAATGCACGGCGCTTTCGAGATTATAACAGAGAGCCCCTCATATTCCAGCGCTCTCTTAAATGCTTCTTTAGCTTCATTTAAATTTCTAGGATCAATAACCTCAACATGCTTTACTCCCAAGCCCTTAACAACCTTTTCCATATCCATTGCTATTGCTTCATTTCCCATCCCATCTATGGCATTGCCAGGATGCGGCTGATGGCCTGTCATGGCAGTTGTGGAGTTATCCAATATTGCAACAACGAAGTTATGATTGTGATGCACTGCATTAACCAAGGCGGGCAGCCCGGCATGATAAAATGTTGAATCTCCAATAAAAGCAACAACCTTCTGATCGGTTGCATACGAAAAACCACAACCTGTTCCGATACTTGAACCCATACAAAGCAAAAAATCAGCTGTTTTATATGGTGGAAGCAAGCCAAGAGTATAACAGCCAATGTCGGTGGGATAAATTGTGTCAGGAGGGGCAACCTGTTTTACTGCATAATATGTTGCCCTATGAGGGCATCCGGGACAGAGAACAGGAGGACGATCTGTAATCTTCTCTTTACTCTCCTTTTTATCCCACTTTATTCCAAAAAATTTCGCTAAAGCAGCATAAACAATATCCATATTATATTCATAATATCTTTTCAGTTCTCCAAATCCTTTGCCATATATTTCAATATCTATGTCGTTTTGCTCAATAATTGTTCTTATCTGTTCTTCCATAAATGGCTCAAGTTCTTCAACAACAATTATCTTTTCACATTCATTCAGAAATTCAATAATTTTTTTATCTGGCAGGGGATAACTCATTCCAATCTTAAAAATTTTGCATTTCAAATTCAAATCATCTACTGCTTCTCTTACATAATTATATGCTGCCCCAGAGGTTATTATACCATATTTTCCTCCAAAGTCTTCCACAAAATTGAATTTACTTTTATTGGACATTTCTCTTGCTTTTTCCATCTTTTTCAGTAAAACAGGATGAAGTTTTCTCGCCACTTCTGGAACAGTAACAGTAAGCCCGCTTTTCTCGAATTTTCCTTTTTTCTCTTTCATTTCCAGTTTGCCAAGCTTCACAACGCCTCTTACATGAGATATACGGGTTGTAGTTCGCAGTATTACAGGCAACTCTAGCTTTTCTGATAATTCGATAGCTTCCATAGTCATATCTTTCGCCTCCTGCGGACTGCTAGGCTCCAGCATTGGAAGCGACGAAAATTTTGCGTAGCATCTGTTATCCTGTTCATTCTGGCTTGAATGACAGCTTGGGTCGTCGGCAGTAACAATCACATGTCCACCCTTGCTGCCTATATAGGCATAGGTCATCAGGGCATCACTTGCAACATTTAAACCAACGTGCTTCATGCAGGTTAAAGCACGCAACCCAGCATGAGAGGCAGCAGCAGCAAATTCAAGAGCAACCTTTTCATTTACAGAGTACTGAAAATAGAATGGCACTTCTTTGCCAGCATTTTTTAAGTATCTTGCTACAGCTGCTAGGCTGTCAGCTATTTCTGACGATGGCGTGCCAGGATAAGTTGTTGCAATATCAATATCTGCTTCCAATGCTCCTCTTGCTATTGCCTCATTACCCAGTAAAACTTTTTTTCCTTCCCCCAATAAATCCATTTTTATTCCTCCATAATAATTTTTGCATCTATAATCTTTGCTCCTTTCTCATATAGAAAAATAGGATTTAAATCAAGTTGCTTTATTGGCATTTCCTCTGCAATTTTTGCTATTTTCAGTAAAATATCTATCAAAGTTTTCCTGTCCAAATTGAGACGATATCCATAAAAAATCTCTCTTGCTTTCAAATCATCCAACATATCTTCCGCATCTTTCTCTGTTATCGGCAGCATTCTGAATGCCGCATCCTTATATATTTCAGTAAAAATCCCTCCCATTCCTACCATAACACACTTTCCAAAGGCGGCATCATTTACAATCCCTGCAATTATTTCCACACCCTGTTTCTCCATTTCTTCAACAATGAATTTTTCTTCTGAAAATTTTTTCCTCAATTTCTTATATTCTTTGAGCAGCTCTTCTTTATTACCTATATTTAAAACCACTCCTCCAACGTCTGTTTTATGCAATATTTTTGGAGAAGAAACCTTTAGTACGAGGGGATATTTCAAATCCAGATTTTTTATATCCTCCTCATTTTCAATTAATTCAAATTTTGTCGTTGGTATGCCATATTTTAAAAGCAATTTTTTTGCCTCATATTCTGTAAGTATTTTCACGATTTGTTATGCAGTCCAGCTTTTTTATTTTTTGTGTCAAATGAATTCAACAAAAATTAAGCATTTAATTATTTTCATGAAAACGCTCCGTCAAATTATCCATTTTCATCCCCACGTTAAACGAAAAATTTAAAAAGAAAATGTATTTACAAAAAATCGGGGGTTCTAGTACGGGAAAATTTTAGGAGTGGAACAGCGATTCACCCCCAAAAACACAGAGGTGGTCGCAATGAAAATGAAAGTATTGGGAAGACATATAATAGCGGAATTGTATGGCGTCTCAAGTGACTTGATATCCAGAGAAGAACAGGTAAAAGAAATAATGAGCAAAGTCATTGAGGAGGCTAACATAGAGGCAGTTGGCTCCCTATACAAACAGTTTAACCCCCATGGTGTTACTGGTATAGTTTTAATTTCTGAATCTCATATTTCCATTCATACCTGGCCAGAGTATGAATTGGTCAATTTGGATATATTCACATGTGGGGATCCTGAACAGGCTGACAAGGCTTTTGAGGCATTTCTGAAATATTTCAAGCCCAGATCTTATAGGCATTATGTATTAGATAGGGGATAGAGTGGACAGAATAGAGAAACAGATAATATCCGCTCTATCTGCTGGCGATGTTTCCATATGGAAAATTATAGATTTTCAGGATGCTTCTCTGCCAGAATTTTTTGAGAAATTAAAGGAACTTAAAAAGAAAGGATTAATCGAAATTAAAAATGGAGTTGTAAGGCTGACAGAAGAAGGAAAGAGGGCTGCAGGGGAATTTAAAATTAGAGATTATAAATGCAAAACATGCGATGGCACAGGATATGAGATAGTAAAAGAAGTGGAAAAGAAATATAAAGAAATCTTGGAAAATCGCCCAAAGCCAGTTGAAAAATATGATCAGGGTTACATAAGTATTGAAGCAGCCTTAAGAAAACTAGCTTTTATGATAGAAAGAGGAGACGTTTATGGCAGTATATTCATTGCAGGTGATGATGACTTATTTAGCATAGCATTGGCATTAACACATTTGCCTGAGAAAATTGTCGCTGTTGATATTGACGAACGCCTCATTAATTTTATAAACGAAGCAGCAGAAAAATATGGGCTGAATATCGAGGCATACATTCAGGATTTGCAGAAGGAGAATGAAGCTTTGATAAAAAAATTTGATGTTTTTGTTACCGATCCAGTTGAAACCATACCAGGCATAAAATTATTTTTATCACGTGGCGTTGCTTCATTGAAAGGTATTGGTTGCTCAGGCTATTTTGGCTTGACAACTCTGGAGGCATCTCGCAAAAAATGGTACGAGATACAGAAAATGATTCATGACATGGGTTTTGTTATAACCGACATAAGGAGGCAGTTTCAGGTTTATCCTGACGATGGAAGCAACTTTTTCCAGTATCAGGAGAAGTTGCCAATAGTCAAAAAGCTGAACATAAAAAGTGATTATAACTGGTATAAGTCAGCATTATACAGAATAGAAGCAGTAAAGCAGCCAGAGCCGCTGGTAAAAGGAGATGTTGAACTGGGCGAGGCAGTTTATAAAGACGATGAAAGCTGGGCAACTCCTATCTAGTTATTCCACATATTCTTTTATCATTTCTGGTATTTTTTCTATCAAATCGCTTGCCACCAATCCGTAACTTTTTTCTTCATATGCCATATTTCCAGCCATTCCGTTTATCAATGCTGCCATACATGCTGCATGGAATGGCTTAACTTTTTTTGCCAGCAGAGCAACAGCTATGCCAGCCAAAACATCTCCTGTTCCGCCTGCTGTCATCGCCTCGTTGTGAATGCGATTCATTTTTATTTTTTCTCCATCGCTTATTATGTCGACATACCCTTTAAGTAGAATAGTTGCGTTTCTTTTCCTTGCCTCCTCTTTAACAATTCTTCTTCTCTCTTCCAAATCGTCTGGCAATGTTATGCCTGTGAGCTTTTTGAACTCACCAGCATGAGGCGTGATAATGACTTTTCCCTTGCAATCTATATCTTTTATTGCTTCGATAGCATCTGCATCAACAACAAAATATTTTTCATTTAAATGGCGCACTATCAATTCTTTGGCAGCTCCTTTTGTTTTTTCATCGTTTCCTAACCCCGGACCAACTAAAACAGCATCCGCCTTTCTTATGAAATCCTCAATTTCACTTACATTTTCTTTAGTAAAGATAGAGCCATTCATTTTCCTGACAATTAAATTTGGTGAGAACGAAGCTATTGTTTGCCACACTGAAGAAGGACAGCAAATATACGCCAAATCGCAGCCTGCGCGCAAAGCAGCCATCGCTGCCAGGGCAGGAGCCCCAGTATAGGGGCCGCCGCCAATTACTGCAACGACACCATTATCTCCTTTATGGCTCTCCTTTTTTGGCTTTGGGTAATAGATTAAATCGCCTATGCCAACATATTCTTCTGCCTCTTTTGGTATTCCAATATCTGCCAGAATTATCTTCCCGCATTTTCCTTCCATTCCTTCTTTTATGAAGTGAAATGTTACTGTCATATCCGGTTTTATGGAAATGCTGCTCCCAAATCCAGTTGGGACATCAACAGCCAGAATGAATTTGTTTGCATTATTCAGCATTTCAACTATTTCCTTATACGGCTGTTTAAGTTCTCCCTTTACTCCAACGCCGAGCATTGCATCTATAACGGCATCACACTCCTGCAACAATTCCATAAACTTCTCCTTTTCATATTGATAAACTGGTAATCCCATTGCTCTCGCTTTTCTATAATTTTTCATTGCAAGCTTTGTTTTTGGTTTCGAAATGGCAATAATGACACAATTTTTTATGTAACGGGCTGCAACATAGCCATCTCCTCCATTATTTCCAGAGCCGCACAAAACAAGCCATTTTTTATATGGTAACTTTTTTACCTCTTCCGCCACAGCTCTTCCCGCATTTTCCATTAGTTCTTCTGTAGTCACTCCAAGCCACTCAGCATTTTTATCCAGCACTTTCGTCTCCATTTCCATGAGTAAAATTTGTTTTTTGGTATAAATAGGTTGGTTTTTAAATGGATAAAGAAATAATGTCAAGAATTTTATCACAATCAATCGAAAATGATGGCATTCTTAGGTTCGGCATTTTTTCATTTCTAATCCTTAATACCTTAGGAACAGAAGAATAAAATTTTAAATTCCTGATAATTATACAATAAATGAGAGGTATAAACAGAAAATACATGGCGATTCTAATTATTTTTTTAATTAGTATCATCTTCTCGAAAGTCATCGATCCGGTTAGTTTAAATCTTCAAGAAGATAAAAATAAAGATTTCTTTGGAAGAGAAAAAGCAAAGAATAATGATATTCTATATGTGGGTGGCAATGGCCCAAACAACTACACAAAAATACAGGATGCAATTGATGATGCAAACGATGGCGACACAATTTTTGTATTCAATGGAACCTATTTTGAGCACCTGATTATAAATAAATCGATAAGCATAATAGGAGAAGATAAAAATACAACAATAATTGATGGAAATTGGAACGGAACAGTTGTTGAGATTATAGAGGTAGATGTGGTGTTGAAAGGATTTACTATACGTTATGGGAAGGGATATGGAATATTTGTTTTTGGAGGGTATAATGTTAGCATAACTAATAACATTATAACAAATAATTTCGGAGACGGAATATACGTGCATTGGGGATTTAGTTGTAACATTTCTAATAATATCATAAAAAATAACTGGGACGGAATTTATCTTGATTGTACAAACTATGTAAATATAACAGGAAATCAAATCATTTGGAATGATAGAGGTATTCATTTATATCAAGCTGGTGATAGCACCATCTCTTGCAACATATTAAAGGAAAATGCAGTATGTGGAATTTTATCAGACTCTTCTGGCAGCAATTATATTTTTGACAATATTCTTACGCATAACGGAGCAGGCATTTATCTTCATTATTCTCTAGGCAGCAATATATCTTCGAATATAATAAGTTACAATGACTTAGGAATATCAATTAAACTTTCATACTGGCTCACCATTTTCAATAATACCTGTTCAAATAATTTTATTGGGATACAAATAAGCGATTCTAAAAGTAACAAAATCATATACAATACGATTCAGGATAACAAAGGAGAAAAATATGGCATAATAAAATTTGATGGAATATGTATTTTTAATAGCTGTTATAAAAACAAAATAAGTTGCAATAATTTGATAAACGATACAATCAGTTTTATAGAATATCAACCGCATGCAAACAGCATTAAACATAATTATTATGAGGACAAAATAGGAATTGGCCCAAAGCTTTTACTGGGCTTTAAAGTAGTTGTTATCAATCCTGGCCGAGAAATACTTATTCCTTGGATAAAATTTGATTGGTTCCCTGCTAGAGAACCCTACAATTTATGAACAATACAAAAAGGTTAAACATTACTTGGCCATATATTATTATGCTTCCAATGGATGACAGACAGCTTAAAATTATGATGAAAAAGATGGGAATAAATATTAAGGAATTGAAGGCAGAGAGAGTAATAATCGAGACGGCAGATAAGCAATACATTTTTAATAATCCCGTTGTGAACATCATGGAAATAAAAGGAGAAAAAACTTATCAGATAACTGGAAAAGTAGAAATAAAAACAAAGATAAGTGAAGAAGACGTTGAACTTGTTGCAGAGAAAACTGGCAAGAGTAAAGAAGAAGCAAGGAAGGCTCTGGAAGAAGCTGATGGAGATATTGCTCAGGCCATACTTAATCTATCATCTTAGACATTAAAATTGCATCCTCGCCATCAATGTAATATTTCCTTATTTCACCCACCCTTCTAAATCCAAGTTTTTTGTAAAAATTTATTGCTGCCTCATTGCTTTTTCTCACCTGTAAAATCACCTTACCTCTCATAAATTTTAAAACATGTTCCATGAGCATTTTTCCATATCCCTTTCGTCTGTATTCAGGGTGAACTGCTATTGAGACAATTAAATTTCTTTCCTCATCCGCCATAACATATCCAATTATTTTTCCATTATCTTCCAGAACAAAAAACAATTTTTTGAGATAGTCATAAAAAAGAAGGCGAGGATAGGCAAATTTAAAGGAAAGGGTTTCGATTTTATAAACTTCTTCCAAATCCTCCTCCCTGCATCTTCTTATCTTCATTTTTTATTGAAATATGTCCAAATATTTAATTTCTGCCCCACAATATTTTTATAATAATATTTAATTACATTCTCATGACAGAAGGAAAAGAGGAGAAGGGAAAATATACAACTGTTTCAATACCAACTCCATTAGCAGAAAAAATCAAAAAAAGGATTGAAGGAACTGGCTTCAATTCAATATCCAGCTACGTAACTTACGTACTTCGAGAACTACTCGCCAGCATGGAGGAAGAGGAAGAAGAAGCATTTAGCAAGGAAGACGAGGAAAAAATTAAGGAAAGATTAAGAGCTTTGGGTTATCTTGATTAAAATGCCTGCGCCACATGGTGGAAAGCTTATAAGGAGAGTAGATGAAAATAAAAACATCGATGACATTGAAAAAATAAAGATAAGCAGAGACTTGGCCCATGATCTGGAAAATATAGCATATGGTGTTTTTTCACCTCTGGAAGGCTTTATGTGCAGAGAGGATTTTGAAAGTGTTTTGCATCACATGCGACTTGCCAATGATTTACCATGGACAATTCCAATAGTTTTTGATTTTGATGGCAACATAAAAGAGGGAGATGAAGTGGCTTTGGTTGGCGAAAATGGTACAGTAGCCATAATGAATATTGAAGAAATTTATAGCTATGATAAAAAAGAGTATGCAGAAAAAGTTTTCAGAACAACAGATGTAGCTCATCCAGGAGTTAAAAAATTAACGGAAATGAAGGAAAAGCTGGTGGGGGGCAAGATTACATTGGTAAAAGAAGCAAAAGAAGAATTTGATAAATATTATCTGAAGCCATATGAAACAAGAATTCTTTTTAAAGAAAAAGGATGGAGAGATATAGTTGCTTTCCAGACAAGAAATGTTCCTCATATAGGCCACGAATATGTTCAGAAAACTGCATTGACTTTTGTGGATGGTGTTTTCATTAACCCAATAATAGGGAAGAAAAAGAAGGGAGATTTCAAGGATGAGGTTATTTTAAAGGCATATGATGCTTTAATAGAGCACTATTATCTCAAAGATAGAGCAGTCCTTGCAATTTTAAAAACTGAAATGAGATATGCTGGGCCGAGAGAAGCAATATTTCATGCTATTGTGAGGAAAAATTTTGGTTGCACCCATTTCATTGTTGGCAGAGACCATGCTGGGGTAGGCAATTATTATGGACCATATGATGCCCATGAGATATTCAATGAATTCCCGGATTTAGGCATAACTCCTATTTTCTTCAAGTCATTTTTCTACTGCAAGAAATGCGGAGGCGTTGTCAATGAAAAAATTTGCCCACATGACAAGGAATATCATGTTTATTATAGCGGAACCGCCATAAGAAAAATGTTGATGAATGGAGAAATGCCTCCTGAAACAATGATGAGAAAGGAAGTTGCAGAGATAATTATGAGTTACGATAATCCTTTCGTCGATTAATATGCGCCTTATACTTCACCATTGGGATACAGATGGCATATGCTCTGCGGCTATGCTTTTTAACAAAGATTGCAAAAATATGACCCCAAAGATAGGAAACTATTATCTGGAAGAAGATGAAATTGAAAAAATCAAGGAAGAAAAATTTGACGAAATATATGTTGTTGATTTGGCATTGAATGAAAGTAGTTTAAAAGAAATTGCTGAGATAAGCAAAGTAAAAGTTTTTGATCATCATGTAAGCAAAAAAGTCAATGGTGTAGAATATGTAAACCCAATACTGGAAGGAAAAGATGAAGAGGACTACCCATCTGCTTCATGGGTTGTTGGAGAATTTTTAAATGAAAAAGACAATTTGTTATCTTTTCTTGGAGCTGTTGGAGATTGGGAAGAGAGAATAAAAATTACAAGATTTTATGAAAAACTGCAGGACTTCATGAAAAAAGCAAATATTACATTCGAAGAAATGCATGAGATGATATATCTGATAGATTCAAACTATAAGATAGGGGATAAAAAAGAAGTGGAGAGGGCAGTTAGCATGCTTTCAGAAGCAGAAGATGTGGCAGAATTCATACTCAATAACGAAAAATGGAGAAGAAATAGGGAAACTATAGAGAAAGAAATAGAGAAAATATTGAATACAGAGGGAAAGAAAATTGGCAACATCCTGATCAAGGAAATGGATTGCAGATATAACATTATATCCACCGTAGCCAGAAGACTGTGGAACAAAAAAGATTATGTTATAGTTGTAAACCACGGATATTTTGAAAATGAATGCCAGGTATATGTTAGAGGAAATAATGTTCTCCACCTCATTCAGAAGGCTTTGGAGCATGGTTATGTGGCGGGAGGCAAAAAGAATGTTATGGGTGCAATTGTCCCAAGGGAGGAATGTGAAGAATTTATCAATGAAATTCTGGAGGAAATAAAATGAAGGCATTAGTAATAGGATGGGATTGTGCTACGCCGGAGCTTGTATTCAATAAATTTCTAGATGAGCTGCCAAATTTCAGAAAGCTGCTAAAAAATGCAACATATGGAAGAATGGAGAGCTGTGATCCTCCAATAACAATTCCTGCATGGATGGTTATGGCAACAAGCATAAATCCTGGCAAATTAGGAATATATGGATTTCGCCATAGAAAAAATAACAGCTATACTGACATTTGGATTTCAAACTCATTAAAATTTAAAAATGTGCCAAAAGTATGGGATATTCTCGGCAAATATGGAAAGAAGAGTTGCATCATTGGATTGCCGCCTACATATCCTCCTCTGCCATTAAATGGCTGCATGATTTCCTGCTTTATCACTCCAGATGCAACAAAAGATTATACTTACCCCGTGGAATTGAAGAAGGAAATAGAAAAGGAAATTGGAGAATATATTTTTGATGTCCCCTTCAGAACAGATGAAAAAGACGAGCTTGTAAAGAATCTGTGGGAAATGACACAAAGAAGGCATGAGCTTGTAAAGTATTTAATACAGAATAAAGAATGGGATTTATTCTGGTTTGTTGAGATTGGCTTAGATAGGGTGCAGCATGCTTTCTGGCGTTACTTTGATGAACAGCATCATCTTCATGAGCCAAATTCTCCATACAAAAATGTAATAAGAGATTATTACAAGTTACTGGATAAAAATTTAGGAGAACTTCTCGATTTAATAGACGATGATACCGCCATTTTCATTGTATCTGACCACGGAGCAAAAAGGATGAAGGGAGCATTCTGTATAAATGAATGGTTAATCAGGAACAAATGGCTTGTATTGAAAGAAGAGCCCAGAGAGATAGTAAGCATTGGCAAAGCAGATGTTGACTGGAGCAAAACCAAAGCATGGGGATGGGGCGGCTATTACGCAAGAATATTTTTCAATGTGAAAGGAAGGGAAGAAAATGGCATTATACCAAAAGAAGAATATGAGAAAATGCGTAAAAAACTGGCTGAAGAAATAAGAAAGGCGAAAGATGACAAAGGCAATGTGATGAATACAAAGGTGTTTACACCCGAAGAATTATATCCTGAATGTAATGGTGACCCTCCAGATTTAATGGTTTATTTTGATGATTTGTACTGGCGTTCTGCTGGCACAATCGGGCATGGAAGAGTACATCTTGAAAAAAATGACACCGGACCAGATGATGCGGTTCATGCAAAACATGGCATCTTCGTTAAATACCCCGCTGATGAAAAAAGAATTGAGGCCAGTATATATGATTTCGCTCCAACGTTGCTTCATACTCTTGGCATTGAAATTCCAAAACATATGGAAGGGAAGGTGATAAAATGAAGGGAAAAGGAGTAACTGTATGGTTTACGGGCTTGCCCTGCTCAGGCAAAACCACCATTGCCAAAGAATTAATGAGACGATTGGAAGGGCAGGGAAAAGATGTGGAATTACTGGATGGAGATACTGTACGTGATTACATCAGAAACAAGGATTTTTCAAAGGAAGGCCGAAACAAACATCTCAGATATATAGCCCTTATGGCAAAATTGCTGTCGGAAAGAGGCGTTATTGTACTATGTAGTTTCGTTAGCCCTTACAGAGAAAATAGAGATTTTGCTAGATCCATATGCAATAATTTCATCGAGGTATATGTTAAAACACCTGTTGAAGTATGTATGCAAAGAGACGTTAAAGGCATGTATAAAAAAGCACTAAATGGAGAGATAAAAGGATTTACTGGTGTAGATGACCCATATGAGGAGCCAGAAAATCCAGAAATTATAGTTGAAACAGATAAGGAAAGCATCGAAGAAAGCGTTCAGAAAGTATTTGATAAACTAAAAGAACTGGGATATGTAGAATAATACATTATCAATCCTCCAGCAATTCTTCCTTTGCTTTTTCCATTTCTTCATAAATTTTTTCTTCATCTACAGTTAAAAATTTTCTATCATGATAGAGCATTTTTCCATTTATTATAACATCACTCACATTAAAGCCAGAGGCAGCATAAACTATGTGAGAAATGGTGTTGTGGCGAGGAATTAAATTTGGAGAAGCCATGTCCAAGCAAACTATATCTGCTTTTTTTCCGATTTCAATACTTCCAGCATTTAATCCCAAGAATTCAGTAGCATTTATTGTTGCCATATCTAATGCTTGCTGAGCTGTAACAATGCTTGCATCCCATCTGTGGTGCTTGTGAATTAAAGCCGCGAATTTCATTGTTTCAAACATATCAAGCTTGTTGTTGCTTGCTGCTCCATCTGTGCCAAGCGTTATGCATGCATTGGCATCAAATAATTCTGGCAATGGAGTATAGCCACCTGTTGCAAGCTTCATATTACTTACTGGATTATGGATAACGCATGCATTGGCATCAGCGATTTCTTTCACCTCCTCTTTTGTAATCCATCCACAATGGGCGAGCATTGTTTTTTCATTAAGCAATCCATACTTCTTGATTTGTCCTAAAGGACGAGAGCCATATTTGTTAAGAACATCATATACTTCATGCCTTGTTTCAGAGCAGTGAATATGAATAAAAGCATCGTATTTTTCCGCTAGCTCGGCAGCTTTTTGCAGAGTTTCTGGAGAGCATGCATAGGTGGAATGAGGGGCAACAACTGGTTTTACCAGCTCATCACCACTCCATTTTTTGATAAAATTCTCACATTCTGGCAGCAGGCATTCTCTCTTCATCTCAGGTGTATCAAAATCGATTAGACTGAAGCCAGCATAGCAGCGTATGCCAAACTTTTTTGCTTCATTGGCTATCACATCTTCAAAGAAATACATGTCATTACAACAGGTTGTGCCAGTTGCCACCATTTCCATGAAAGCAAGTTTCGTTCCTATAGCAATATGTTCCGATTTCAATTTTGCTTCGATGGGCCATATCCTTGTTGTAAGCCATTCTTCCAATGGCAAATCATCTCCATATCCACGCAACAGAGTCATTGGCAGATGAGTGTGCATGTTTATTAAGCCGGGCATTACTATCTTATCTTTCAAAACAAAATCTGCCTCCACATTTATTTTTCCTATTTCCGCTATTCTGTCATCTTCTATATAAACATCTCCATAAATAATCTGCCTGCTCTTATCTTGGGTTACAATTATTGAATTTTTTATAAGTATACTCATTTAATCCAACACTGTTATGTTGTATGGATTTATAAATGGATATTCAAGCACCTCTCCTTCTACTTCTACTCTTCTCCCTTCAACATCCATTCTTTCCTTGAGCAATACGCCAACTATTCCTCCTTCATATGATAAACGCATTAAATAGCCATCTCTATACGGAAATACAGCTCTCACCACTCCTCTTATCCTCACTCTCCCTTTCTTTGGCACATAGGAGACAGCTTTCTCCTTTACTTTATAAAATTCATAGAACATATCTCTCAGTTCTTTCAAAATGTCTTCGTCAGAAGTAACTACAGCAATCTGTCCTTCTTTTATTTCCCCAGCAAAAATATACGCCTTGTTTAATCCTATTACAAAATTTCCAATTACGCTCGGATTCTCCCTTGCATTTTTGGCTAATGGTGTAGGAGCAGCAACAACAACCTTTGCATCTGATGGTGGAGTTATATGTAGTTTTTCTGCTACAATCAGAGCATTTCTTAATTCATTTAAATTCCATTTTTTGGTTAATTTGCAGGTTTTTTCTGGTACACTTTTTTTCCATGCAAACTCAACAGCAATTGAAACAACTACTATACCAACTATTAAACCTGCAACAAATGCTATAATATCCATATTCCCAAATCAATTGTTTATTATTAAGCTTTATTATTTTAATCAGCCGATAGCTGCTAATGTTAGAAATAATTGCTGGTGTTTTTTGAGATGCAACCATGGATCACCTATTTTTCTATTTTTTTGTTATCGTAACAAAATTTCGCCAAGCCATCCTATTTGTTCTAAAGATAAAAAAATTGATCAAAGAAATCTTAATAAGTCCGCTTGCCATTACAATTGTGGGGGATAAAAAAATACTACTCATTATAGATGATGAGAAAGAGGTTCATGAACTTATCAGGGAATATCTTGGCCCTGTAAATGCTGAAATTTATTCTGCATATAATGGGGAAGAGGGAGTAAAGTTGTATAAGGAACTGATGGCTAAAAATAAAAAGCCAGATATAGTTGTAATGGATTTGAATTTATCAGGAAGCAGGAGATATGAAGATCTGAAAAAGCAGATGATAGGTAAAGAAATGGACGGAGTCAAAGCCACTGAAGAATTACTGAAAATTGATAAAAACGCAAACATAATTGGTTTCACTGCATATGCTCATCTGGAATGGGGAGAAAAATTGATGAAAGTAGGGGCAAAAAAAGTTTTTGGGAGAGAGATAGGTTTTGATGGATTCGCAAAAGCTATTTTAAAAATAATAAGTGCTCCCGCCGGGATTTGAACCCGGGTCTTCGGCTCTCCCTGAACCCCTTTCTTAAGCGGAAAGGAAATTTATCTCCAAAGCAGGGACTCTCGAGAGGCCGAAATGATTGGCCGGGCTACACTACGGGAGCTTACCCATATATGCAAAACAATTTTTAACTATTTTGCTTATCCACCTGATGCAACCCTTATTATCTTAATTTTTTTGCCCTTTATTCTTTCTTTATAAGGAACAGGCTTGTTATCGACGACTATTATGACCGCATCTGGCGATAACTGCAACTCCTTCAACAAATCTTCCCCAGTGAAATCCTCGTGCATTTCAAGCATTTTTGTCTCTCCCCTTAGCTCAACTTCAACTTTCATAGCAACCTTAATAAAACTTCAGTAATATTAAAGTTGCGCTGGGATAGCCTAGCCCGGACAAGGCGGCGGCCTCGAGAGCCGCTGGGCGCAAGCCCACGCAGGTTCAAATCCTGCTCCCAGCGCTATATTTTCATGCTCTGCCCATTTTGCAATATGTGGACATTTCTCCCTAGCTCGTAATCCATTTCTCCTGCTAATGCCGCCAAGGATGCAGTTTTTGCCAAATCGCCATGAGCTGGCAGAATATGGCAAGGTGATAAAATTTTTATCAGGTCTCGTAAATCCTCGCGAGAGGCATGACCAGAAACATGTATGTCTTTGAAAATCCTCGCTTTTTTTCTATGAAGCTTTTGCTCCAGTATCTGGCGATTTGCTTTGATGGCAGGCGTGGGAATAACCTCACAAGAAAATATGACAAAGTCGTGAGGTGATATCTTTAACTCGAGTTCGTCATTAACTATTTTCGTCAGAACAGCATTTTTTTCCCCCATGCTTCCTGTAACAATAAAAACATACTTTTCCTTATTTTTGTTCATGGTTCGTAGCTTTTTCTCTGCTCTTCCTGCATTTTTTATTATTTCCGCGTCCTTGGAAAAATTCACTAGTTTTAAGTTCTCTGCTGAAGCAATATAATCATGCAATGAACGGCCAATAAAAACCGGTTTTCTGCCAAGCATTTTTGAAATATGCAAAATACTTTTAAGGCGGGCAATGTGTGAGGAGAAGGTTGTTATAAATAAGCCATGATTGCCTACTTCCATCCCCATTATAATATCATGAAGCATTTCCTTTGCTATGTACTCTGAAAAAGTTTTTCTTTCTTCATCAGCATTGGTTGAGTCAGCTATTAAAAGCAGAACATTATCAAGCTTTTTCAGTTTCTTAATGTTTGTTTTTCTTCCAAGCGTGGGGTGGTTATCATTTTTATAATCCAGAGCATAAACTATATTTCCATACTTTGTCTTTATATTGAGAATGGATGATTGTGGTACAGAATGAGTTACATTGATGAATTCCACTTCAATATTCCTGGAAATTCTATATGAAGAGTTGACATTCACTGCTATGAGATTTTCGATATTTTTTGCATGCTTTTTTATAACTTCTGCAGTATAAGGTGTAGCTATTATCGGGCATTTATAACTTTGCCCCATCCATCTTATGGCTCCAATATGATCAAGATGAGCATGAGTAACAATGATAGCTTTAATCTTTTTCTTTATATTTTTTATTGGCTCATCATTTGGAATTGCATCTTCTGTGAGCAAAACTTCTTTACTCATTTCAATATTTTTTTCCTGCACTGCAACAAATCTGTCCATATATAGGCCCATATCAAGAATTATTGCCTCATCATCTATTTCAATGCATGTCATGTTTTTGCCCACTTCGTTATAGCCGCCTACAGCATGTATCCTGAGCATATGTATGAAAGCCGCTTATCTTTTAAATTTTTATAAATAAAATGGAAAAGTGGCAATGTTTCAGGAGCAAATGAAAATTTTATTTTATTTGCCATTGACTGAGTATGATAGAATCCAAATTTTCTTATATCCTTTCATCATAAACTTTCATGCTTGATGTGGTGACAAGGAACTTAAGAGAAGTGGTAACCATCGAGGAATTGCAGGAAGTAATGGCTAAAGAAGAAAAGAAGGCATATATTGGCTTTGAGCCTTCTGGCTTGGTTCATCTAGGCTGGCTTATGTGTGCCGATAAAGTTAAAGATTTGATTGATGCAGGTTTTGATACAACGATTCTTCTTGCTGATTGGCATGCATGGATTAATGATAAGCTTGGCGGAGATATGGAGGCAATAAGAACATGTGGAGAATACATAAAGGATGCATTTGCTGCTATGGGTGTTAAAGGTGTGGAATATGTTTATGCTAGCGAGATGGTGAACAACGCTGACTACTGGCAACTCGTTTTAAAAATCGCTAAACAAACTTCTTTGGCGAGGGCAAGAAGAGCAATGGACATCATGGGTAGAAAGGCGGAAGAGGCAGAAAAGGATATTTCCAAATTTTTCTACCCTTTGATGCAAGTAGCAGATATTTTTTATCTGGAAGTTGATGTCGCTTTAGGTGGTATGGACCAAAGACATGCTCACATGTTAGCCAGAGATGTCTGTAAAAAATTGGGTATGAAAAAGCCTGTCGCCTTACACACGCACATCATTTCCAGCTTGCAAGCAAAGGAAAGAATGGATGCGAAAATGTCAAAGAGCAAGCCAAGCAGCGCAATATTCATCCACGATGATTATGATGTAATACAGAAAAAGATAAGAAAAGCTTACTGTCCAGAAGGAGTTACAGAAGGAAATCCGATAATGGAAATAGCTCGCCATATAATTTTTATTCATTTTGATGAAATGGAAGTAAAAAGAAAAGATGCCCCTCCTCTCACTTTCAATTCATATGAAGAATTGAAAGAAAGTTATGTTAAAAAGGAATTACATCCTCTTGACTTAAAAAATGCTGTAGCTGAATACATTGATAAAATTTTATCTCCAGTAAGGCAATATTTTGAGCAGCATCCACAAAATTATGAAAAATTGCTTGAATATATGGGGCAAAAATAAAGGAGAAAAATAAATAGAAAGAATAGGACACATCATTGGCTTTTTGCAACTGAGCCATTCTAATGTAAAAAACATAAATTAGAATTTCAGGTTACATTCTTTTTAATTTTTATTAAATTACAAAAATAATTTAATGTACAAGCATTTTCAAATCATGGGTATTATTGTTGTCAATACAAAAGCATATGCGGAGGGCATTGGAAGCAAAGCTATTGAACTTGCCAAAATTATGGAAAAGGTTGGCAGAGAATATGGCGTGGAAATGGCTATAGCGGTGCAGCCCTGCGATGTTTATAGAGTGGCAAATGAAGCGGAAATAGATGTATTTTCGCAGCATATCGATGCCGTAGAATATGGAAGTCACACTGGCTGGATTCTGCCACATGCAGTTAAGGAGGCGGGGGCGAGAGGCACTTTAATAAATCATTCGGAACACAGAATGAAGGTGGAGGATATTTTTGCTGCTGCTAAAATAGCAGCTGAGGTTGGATTGAAAAGGGTGATATGTGCCTCCGTTGTTGAGATTGCAAAGGCTGTTGCTTGTTTCATGCCAGAATATGTGGCCATTGAACCACCCGAACTTATAGGAGGGGATATTTCTGTAACGAAAGCAAGGCCGGAGGTGGTTAGCGGAGCGGTGGAGGCGGTGAAAGGAATAAATGAAAAGGTGAAGGTGCTGTGTGGTGCTGGAATAAAAGATGGCAGGGATGTAGCTAAAGCAATCGAGCTTGGAGCAGATGGCATATTAGTGGCGAGCGGAGTTGTAAAGGCAAAGGATAAAGAAAAAGTTTTAGCGGAGATGGCCGAGGCGATGGCGAGAATATGAAAAAGCCCCATGTCATAATAAATTGCGCGGCATCTATCGATGGTAAAATCGCGCTGGTTGGGAAAAAACCATTGAAAATATCCAGCGAGGAAGATATGGCGAGGGTTCATAAGCTAAGGAATGAATGTGATGCCATTTTAGTTGGGATAGAAACTGTGCTTGCTGACGATCCCAAGTTAACTGTGAAAGAAAAATATGTTGGTGCTGGAAAGGTGAAGCAGCCATTGAGAATCGTGCTTGATAGCAGGTTTCGCACACCAGAAAATGCAGAGGTAATGAAGCCAAATGCAAAAACACTCATCGTTACAACATGCAAGGAATTTAAAAAAGGGCATGTGGAAGTTATAAAATGCGGGGATGATAGAGTTGATTTAATTAAACTGATGGAAATTTTATATGATAGAGGAGTGAGAAAGCTTCTTGTAGAAGGAGGCTCAACAGTCATATGGGAATTTTTGAAAAATGGGCTTGTGGATGAAATGTTTGTATTCTTTGCCCCGATAATAATAGGTGGCAACGCACCAGGCATAGCAGGAGGAGAGGGAGCAACAAAAGAGGAAGACGTGATAAAATTTGAAATAAAAGAGATGGAAAGGGTGGGCGGTGGTTTTTTATTGCACCTTATCCCACAATATGAACAATGATTTTTCTACTCCTTGGCCTTATATCACATTCCACAAAGACAATCTGTTGCCAAGTTCCAAGTATAAGACGGCCATTTTCTATGGGTACAGTTAAGCTTGGACCTATTATACTTGCTCTCACATGACTATGGCCATTGCCATCATGCCATCTTTCCTCATGCTTGTAATATGCGTTTTTGGGTGCTATTTTTTCTAAAGCATTTGGCAAATCATACAATAATCCATCTTCATACTCTATTGTAGTTATTGCTCCTGTTGAGCCTGGGCAAAAAACGCATGCTATGCCATCCTTTATTCCACTCTCTTCTACAATCTTCTGCACTTCATGAGTTATATCAACAATGTCCATTTCTCCTTTTGTCTCTAAATTTATAACATCCTTATAAAGCATGAAAAGAAAAAAGAAAGAGAAGATAAAGTTTGCTAACTCGGATACCCACCTATTTTTAAACTTGGGTCACCAAGCAAAATCCATTCTTGGGCTGTTTTTGCATCAAGACATGTATAGCTTCCTGCTGGGCTATTCCAGTTAATTGGGTATGTTCTGAGATAGCCAGCTATTACTTTACCCCATATCTCTCCAAGTATGTCGGTTCCATTCATTCCATATTCCCAGAAGAAGTGGGTATCAAGCCATTCCGAAGCTTCACCAGTAAAACCTTTATCCTCTTTTGTATATCCCAGTCCAGAATAGCCAAGCGTTGCGATGCTCCCTCCGTCTACCTTCCTAGTCATCCACCAACTCCAGCATGCAGGAGCTGTCTCTCCTTTCCAGATATATCCAATCCATTCATCAATTCCTTCGTAAATCTTCAGAAGGTTAAACACGGAAATATTGAACTGACTGTTGTGGCACCCGCCAACTACACATACTGGATACATTCCATCATTTTTTAGTTTAGGTATTTGCCATACAGTCAAGCCATCCACCCATTCCGTGCTGTTTGGGGCATGTGTTGCCCAACTCATTGGGCTGCCATGACCATCGAAGAAAACAAAGCCGCATCCCTCGCTTATAGCGTTTATTACATCTTCTGGCCCAGTGAATGTGCCAAGAGATGTCCATAATTTTATTGGTTCAAATCCAGGCATCCAATCTATGGCACGCTGTGTTCCTTCCTCGCCCTCATATCCTTTCCAGCTTGAATTTAGCACCTCTGGATAGGTATCCCCGGCTATACATACAAATCTTTTGAACCATTCTGCTCCATAGGCGGTGGTTTCATATTCTATTGTTTTTGAGACCATTATCTCCACTTCAAATGCATTGCGAGCTGCCCATCTGCCTACATAAACATCTGGAAATAAATCAATTGGAGCATCCTCAGCTTTGTTGCCTTTCCACTCGCCGTATATTCCATTGCCATTATTGTCCCATGGGGAGAAGTTGCCGTTGGCATCATAAATGTCTGCAAAATATAAATCGCTTAAGTAGCGAGTTTCCCAATTGCTTTTGTCATCTAGATGAACATATCTTACAGGCATCCACCATTTTTCTTTCAGGCCAGGTTTTCTTCCGCCGACAAGCAGAACATATTTAATATGCCAGTTATCATAAGCATCTTTTATGAAATACTTTACCTTCTCTGCATCATCTCTCCCTTGGCACGGGAAATATTTGCTTCCGTAGATTTCATCTAATGTAACTATAATTGTTTTTATTCCATATTGCTCTTTATGCCACTGGAATGGTATGAGGGGGTCGTAAAATTGCTGTGGGCATATTATGAGCAAATCATAACTTTCCTCATATGTTACATTGCTATCATTGTTTCTTCCAAAATCATTTATTTCCTGAACATCCATGCCTGCTATGATACCACTAAACAAAAATGCTATTGCAATAAATACTGCCAAGCTTTTCATGTCAGTATAATGGCAAGGAGATTTAAATTTTATGTGCCAAATAATTTCTTGAAAAATTCAAGCAAAATTTCTATAAATGTTTTTTTCTCTTTGGGCTTTTCTTCCTCAGTTGGCTGCGGAGGCTCTTCTTCAACCTCTTTTTTAATACTTACTTTCATTGTTTTTGCCACAGGCGCAGCTCCAACAACGATTAAATTTCCTACATTGTCGACAGCAATTCCACGCATCCAGTCATTTATATCTCTTCCATTACTGATCAGATTTCCCAAAAACATATCAACTAACTTTTTTCCCTGACTGTCATAAATCCCAGCATAGTATTTGGTTTCCATTATTTTTCCAGTAACAGCAATTTTATTTTCAAATAAAGCTGCATCATATAGTCCTCCACCCATATCTTTGCTTTCCCATAAAATTTCAAATTGTGTGCTGATTTTTGAGATGTAATGTTTGTATCCCCCATTTTCTTCCTGTCCAACAACAATTAGATTTTTTTCATTATCCATTATAATCTTTCCAGGAAGAACCATCCTATTTATTAATTTGTCTCTAATTTTCCATTTTTCTCTAAACTTTGTTAAGAGCAAATCATATCTCCTCAGTCCAGCTGTCATTCCCACAGCATAAATAAAATTTTGATCTATAATCAAACTGGTATATCTTGTAAAAATTTTCCCAAATTTTCTTACTTTTCTCCACCATAACACTTTTCCATCTGAAGAAAATTTTGCAATAAATCCTCTTAGCCTAGGTGGTTTGTACTCCCTCCGTATCCAACTATAAAAATATTTCCGCTCGAATCAATACCTATGCCTGTGGATTGATTGTAATCAAAAAGTGAAAATGTTTTATCCCAGATTTTTTCTCCTGATGCATCGTATTTTTTAACATAAACAATACATTTTTCCCCATTTTCATCATAAAATGAGCCAACAACGGCTATATTATCTTCTCTATCAACCGCAATATCTAAAAACCCTCCAAACTTCTCTTCAAGGTTTTTTGTTGGTAATCCTGTAAAATTTAAAATCCTTCCTCTATAAATTTCCGGCAAAGTATGATCGGCCCATAATAAGTTTCCATCTTTATCATATTTTAAAACCATTCCTTTATAGTCCTTATCGATGCCACACACTATTATATTGTCATTAGAATCTATTGCAACTCTACAATTTGCATATCCCCTCTCATAATCTCTTTCCCATAAAATATCATAATAAAGATTTCCATTCATCAATTTTATAGATTGGCATTATAAAAAGCTTACATAAAGTCATGGTATTATCTCTGTTGTATTATTATATGGAGGATACCTTATCTTCCCTTTCAATTTCATGCATTTTTCTTTATTCTTTCTCAGTTCCTCTATAAGAAATTTTGTTACATTGCAAATTTCATTAAACCCTTCTTCCCCCCATAGCCTCTCTTTGTATGCAAACAGGCATCTTCCTCCACATATGTTATAGACGTTGCAGCTTTTACATGGCCCACCAATTTCAATTTTTTTATATTTCTTGAAGTCACCTAGAATATTCCAATCAAAATCTGGAGCAATGGGGCATGCCATTATTCTTCCATCGGTTGCAATTGCGATGGCTTCTCTGCCTGCTTGGCATGGCAAATCTCTGCCACCGTGTAAAATGCGGGACATTATACCCAAGAAAGGAACAATGCCCAGAATTCTGCCATCTTCAATATTTTTTATCCATAGTTCCACCAGTTTTTTTATTCCTGGCTTATAACTTTTCTCTGCCCATTCTTTAAATTGTTCCAGATGCCATAAATTGCTCCACACCACATCAAGCTGCCAATGCACGTAAGGAAAATGCTGCAAAAGATGCATTACATCCTCGTATATGTCCGTTTTATATGATACTGCCATCCTTGCAATTATCTCCCCTTTGTAGCCATTTTTCTTAAGAAATTGCAAAGCATTCATGACCTTATCATAGCAGCCGGGGCAGCGATAGAAATCGGTAATTTCTTTTCTTCCATCTATGGAAAGAAGTATGCTGTCCAGTTTATGAATATAATCGCCTAACTTTTCAATGAAAAAGCCATTTGTCTGTAAAACAAATTTTTTTGCTGGCAATGTATCAATCATTTTTTTAATCAAATCTGCTTTTAATGTCGGTTCTCCTCCATAAAATGCTACTCTCGCATCTTTATCTTTTCCAATAAAATCTGCAAGTTCATCTAAATCGTAAACAATTTCATCTGGCATCTCTTGTAAGCTGCCTCCGCAATATCTGCATTTCAAATTGCATACTGGAGTAACAATTATAATATAAAGCACAAGAATATATCTAACAAATAAAAAAATTTTACATTTTGAATAGATTAAGCTTACAAGACAATTTGTTTATTTCTGTTTTTAAAGTAATTAATGAAAAAAGCTTTCATGAGAAAAACATCAATGAGAAAATCTTTCATTTCTCTTTTACATTTCTTCCAGTGCTTCTATGCCCAAAATGTTGAGGCAATTTTTAAGAACTAGGCGTGTGGCATTAACTAAAGCAAGTCTTTCTTTCTCTTTTTCGCTTCCAATAACTCTGCAATCTCTGTAGAATGCGTTAAAAGATGAGGCTATATCATAAGCATATTCAGCCAGCATCGAAGGATTTCTACTGTCCACACACTCTTTTAATACTTCAGGGAATAAAGCAAGCATTTTTATTAATTTTATTTCGCTTTCATGTTCATAAATTGGCTTTGCTTCTCCTTCATATCCTGCCTTCCTCAAAATTGAGCAGCATCTTGCGTGGGCATACTGAATAAATGGGGCAGATTGTCCTTCAAAATTCAATGCTTCTTCCCATTTAAAAACTATTGGCTTTTCTGCCCTCACTTTTATTATGTTGTATCTTATTGCTCCTGCTGCAACATTCTTTGCTATATACTCCAGTTTTTCATCCTCGCCCCTTCTTTTTATCACTTCTTTCCTCGCCCTTTCTATTGCCTCCTCTATTAAATCATCCAAATAAACAACCCTGCCTCTCCTTGTTGACATTTTTCCTTCCGGCAAAGAAACAAATGAATAGAATATTACTTCTGGCACTTTTTTATTCAACAGTTTTAAAGCAATTTCAACAAGTTTTGCCTCCAGCTTATGGTCTTCGCCCAGAACATTTATCATCATGTCCGCTCTTTCTCCTTTCCATATATGATATGCAATATCTCTTGTTGCATATAGGGATGTGCCATCGCTCCTTGTCAAATAAAATTTTTTATCTCTTCCATGTATTCCAAACGACTCCAGATCAATATATAAGGCATTTCCTTCCCTGCTTACATAAGGTAGTTTTTCTAACTCTTTTACAACTTTTTCAACACTTCCATCAAGAACAAATCTCGACTCTTCAACAAACTCATCTATCTTTATATTCAAATTTCTAAGGCTTTCGACAATCCCTTCCAGAACCCTTTCATATATTTCCTTTAATTCCTGTAATGTTTTTTCATCTCCCTTTTCACACTTCTTTATTATTTCCTCTATCTCCTTCTTTACATTTTCATTTTCTTCCATTAATTGCGAAGCTTTTTGGTAAAACACAACATATCTATGATCTGCTTTTTCATGCTCGGCTTTTATATTCAAATTTTTTACTCCCCAGAATAGAGTTGCCACCTGCTTGCCCATGTCATCAACGTAATATTGCGTAACA
>JAJRYN010000101.1 GCA_024275755.1 archaeon
AAAGGTTGCATCCGCAGTATTGTCCATAACCGAACAACTCAAATAGATATATGCTTGCAATGGATATTGAAAGATTATATTCTGATAGAGCAAAAAAGATGCGCTCATCTGAAATTAGAGAGTTGCTTGAATTATCTCAAATGCCTGGCGTGATATCTTTTGCAGGCGGTCTGCCGAATCCCAATGCATTTCCTGTTGAGGAAATTAGAGAGATAGTAAACAGAATTCTTGATGAAGAAGGGGGCAAAGCATTACAGTATGGACCAACTGCTGGCTTAAAAGAGTTCAGAGAAGAGTTGGTAAGATACGTTGGAAAAGAAGGAATAAAAGCGAAGCTGGAGAATGTTTTTGTTACAGTCGGCTCCCAGCAAGCTCTTGACTTGATAGGTAGAGTTTTCATTAATGAGGGAGATGTTATTTTAGTCGGCTTGCCAACTTATTTAGGAGCAATAAATGCATTTCTTGCATACGGAGCAAATCTTGTGGGCGTGCCTCTGGATGAGAATGGAGTGAGAGTGGATTTGCTTGAAGAAAAAATAAAAGAGTTGCGACAGAAAGGAGAGAATATTAAACTCATATATACTGTTCCAACGTTTCAGAATCCAGCAGGAGTAGAGCTTTCTAATGATAGAAGAAAGAGAATCGTTGAAATAGCAGAGAAATATGACTTGCTTATTGTGGAAGATTAACCATATCATGCACTCAGATTTGAAGGAGAATCGCTTCCTTCTATAAAATCCTATGATGAGAACGGACATGTAATATACATGGCTACTTTTTCGAAAATACTTGCCCCAGGTTTCAGACTTGCATACGTTATTGCAAGCGAGGAAATAGCAAGAAAAATGGTTATCGCAAAACAATCTGTAGACTTATGCACTCCAACATTTACCCAACTAATTGCCTATTATTACATAAGAAATGGATACATGGAAAGACATATACCAAAAATCATAGAAATGTACAAGCGAAAACGAGACATAATGCTTGAGGCAATGGAAAAGTATTTTCCAGATGGCTGCAAATGGACGAAGCCGCGAGGCGGCATGTTCCTATGGGTTGAACTTCCAAAACACATAAGCACTATTGAAATGTTCCAAGATGCTGTAAAAGAAAAGGTTGCATATGTTCACGGAAAAGCATTTCATGTTGATGGTAGTGGAGAAAACACAATGCGCCTCAATTTCACAAATCCATCAGATGAACTAATAGAGGAAGGAATAAGAAGACTGGCAAAGGTTATAAAGGAAAGAATATAGTTACACCTCGTCAAACAGAAAATCTGATAATACTTTCAATCTTTCTTCATGTTCTTCTGGATATAGTATTTTTACTGTCGCAGCTATACTGCTCAGCAATGAATTCCCATCCTGTGGTGTAAAGCAGAAGCCAAATATCTCATTTCCATCCTTTACTCTTATTGTTGGTACCGCCACAACAGTCTGATTTAATATTCTGCCGTAGTGGCCGTGATCTCTTCCAAAGGAAAAAACAAGGCTCGATAATTTTTTATGAGTGATGGCTACTCTTGGCTCATTGACAAAACGTTGTATCACTTCTTCTTCTGTGGTAACATTCTTTACCTTTATATCAAACCATATTGAATGCATGTACTGTGTATTTATTTTTAAAGCCGAGGAAAAAACATCCAAATCATAGCCAATTGTATTGTAAAGATGCCATACATCTCTTGCGTGATGGGTTCCAAATTTTTTATCCTTATGCTCATTTACATATGGAGCAGGAATGAACTTGCTTTCCTGAGAAATATCGCTTGCCCTCCTTATACATACAAATCTTCCTGATACAAAATTGTCCAAGCCATCATCTAAAGCAATGCATTTTATTGCTACTGCAATGTTATGCGTATTACAGCTAACAATCTGGATATATTTGTCATCCTTCAAAGCTTTATCATTTATCCCATATGCATATGGTTTTCCAAAACCAAATTCTGATCCCTGGGCAAGAAATGCTTTAACTCTATCTTCATATTTTTTATAGTATCTCTCCTTATTTTCCAAGCCATATCCTTTTGGCGAGCAGTCAATGACAATGCTTGCCCTTTTAATTGCCTCCTCAGCAGTGTAAGTTGGCTCTACTCCGAGTTCTCTGAATTCCTTTATCTTTTCCTCACTCACTGCCAGAATGCCCCCTCTTTTCAATAGTCCTTTTATTTTGGGACGATCGGTCAAAACAGGGCTGTGTTTGTAAAAAGTAATTTCATCTATACCCAATTCATTTTTCAAATCACACAATAAGCCAATCAATGGCTCTCCTATAGTGCCAGTTCCAACAACGTGCACGATATTCATGGTATGAAATCATGCTTACCTTTTAAATTTTATTAATGCCTCAATCACAGGCAATCTCTCTCCCATTAACATTCTCTCCAGAGCCCCTCCCCCAGTAGAAACATATGAAAATTTATCTTCCAAGCCAAGCATATTGATAGCCGCTGCTGTATGCCCGCCACCAGCCATCGAAAAAGCATGCGATGCCGCTATTGCCTTCAGAATTTCTTTTGTCCCGATGCTGTATTTTTCCTCCTCAAATACTCCCATTGGCCCGGATATGAAAATTGATGCAGCATTTGCTATCTCTTCCTTGAATATTTTTATGCTTTCGCTGCCAATATCCTTTCCATCGACTGTATCAACAGGAAGTACTATCTTATCTTTATATTTCTCAAGGATTTTTTTCACCTTTTCATCTACTTCCATATCATATTTTCCTAAGGCGGCAAGAAAAGCATTTGCAGGCATTCCTCCAAGCATTATTTTGTCAGCTATGCCATCGTGCAGCAGCTTTTCCATAACGTCTATGGCATTCTCATATTTTCCCCCTCCAAATATGAATAAGCGGGGCCTTTCTGCCCTATTCATCATCTTTTCAACCATCTCTACTTCTTTCTGCATCAACCGGCCAGCAAATGAAGGCAAAACAGGAATAAAGCCAAGCAAAGAGCATTGCTTTCTATGGGCAGCGGCAAAAGCATCATTTACAAAGGCGTTGGCATATCTAGCAAGCTTTTGCACCATCTCTGCCTTTGCATGTTCTTCTGCATCTTTCTTTTCCATTTCTTCCGGGCATTTCCTTACATTGTCAAGCATCAAAATTTCTCCTTTTCCAAGTTTTTCAATTTCATTTATTGCCTTGCTTCCATAAACATCATCAACAAATTTTATTTCCTGCTTCATCAATCTCCCAAGCTCTTCAGCATGCTGTTCCAAGTTCGTAAAATCCCATTTTCCCGGCCTTCCCTGATGAGCTAGCAATATTATGCGTGCATTATTTTCCTGCAGTTCTTTAAGCGTGGGAATGATTTTTCTTATTCTCCAGTTATCAAGAATACGGAGGGTGGAAGGCTCCAGAGGAGAATTAATGTCCACTCTGACAATAACCGTCTTATCTCTAAAATCAAAATCATCCATTGTCGGGAGCATAAAATGAAATAATGATGAATAAATAAATGTTATTCAGCAATCAGCAATCGAATTGAAGGAATGGTTTGCTTCTGTGGCTATGACGCAGAAACAAAATGTTGCAACATCAAGCTATTCATTCATTTAATCAATAATTTTTCAGCAATAGGAAGAAAATATAATAAATGTCGAATATTTTCTATGAAAGTAATTTTGCCAACACAACTTATTCATTCTTCACTTGCAATTTTTCTTATCAATTCCATGAGTTTTTGTTTAAATTCTTCTCTTTGCAAAGCCAATTCAATATTGATACGGAGCCAGTCGAATTTATCGCCCAGATCATATCTTTTTCCCTTGAATTTGTATGCATATATGTCTTCTTTTTTAAGCAACAAGTTTAAGGCATCGGTAAGCTGTATCTCATTATTTTTTCCCGGTTTTGTTTTTTCAATACATTCAAAAATTGAGGGAGTTAAAATATATCTTCCCATCACCGCCAGATTTGAAGGGGCTTCATGCATGCTAGGTTTCTCAACCAGATTTTTTATTTTATACACGCCATCGTCTAATTCCTCGCATTCAATGATTCCATATTTTGTTACATCCTTTCTTTCAACTTCCTGCACTGCTATGATAGAGGCATTATATTTTTCATATATTTTCATGATTTGTTTCGTGCAAGGCTCTTCAGCAACTATTATATCATCCCCCAGCAAAACTGCAAATGTTTCATTATCAATATGCTTCTTTGCCACATATATTGCATGTCCTAAGCCCAGAGGCATTTTCTGGCGAACATAAAAAATTTCAGCAATTTCAGATATTTTTCTAACTTCCTCTAATTTCTCCTTATCATTTCGCTCCTCCAGTATTTTTTCCAGCTCATAGGCAATATCGAAATGATTCTCAATAACTTCTTTTCCTCTTCCTGTAACAATAACAATATCATTTATGCCAGAATTTACCGCTTCTTCCACCACATACTGGATTGCTGGCTTGTCTATTATCGGGAGCATTTCTTTTGGGCTATTTTTTGTCATTGGCAAAAATCTCGTGCCCAAGCCAGCAGCAGGTATGACAGCTTTCATGATGAATAATGGCATAGTTATTTAATTACTTTTCAATTTTTTATGCAATTGATTGGCAATTTAAATTTAAAAAATTGAAAAGGGAGGTGAAAAGGGCGGCAGCTATTTTTTCCTTCTCCTTTTCATTGCTGCAACGAATAGTACTGCAGTAGCTATAACAATTATCTCAAATCCGGGTTGCTTGCCTCCATTTCCTTCTTCTTTTTCTATATTAAGTGTCTGTAAAGCGTCTCCGAACATATTCCACAATTCATCAAGTTCTTTGCTCTCGTATTTGCTTATATCAATGCTCTCATTCGATATTATTGCTTTGTATCCCTTACTTATCTCTTCCTTTATGAATTCATTTGCTGTTTCAATAAGGCCTTCAAGAACATATATATTTGCTGTATTGTTGAAATATTCAAGAATAAATTCGCTGTGAGGAATAATTTTAATCTTATCTCCTGCTTTGTAAGTTACTCCAGCGTTGCTTTTAACAACTACTTCTCCCTGCTTAACCTTTATTCCATCTTTTTCAAATTCTATTATTGCATCTTTTGTCCAGCCATATTTCATTGCCAAAATTTCTTCCATTGACTTTCCTTGCAAATTAAGCAAAATGATATAAACTCCTCCTCCCTGGCTGAAATCTGCTGTTATTTCCGTATTTTTCTCAATGAAAATGATGCATGCCATTCCATCATCCACTTTAAACGCACCATAATCTGGCTCCTCAACAGTATATTTTGTTCCATTTACGTTTATTTCAATACTCGTTCTCCATGATGGCTCTACAGCAACAAGAACAGGGTAGCCATACAAGCCATTTTTATCTGGATTCATGCTTATATGCTGTGTTATTCCACAATTGTAGTTTTTAACAATATCCCAATATTCAAGGCTATCTTCACAATTGGGCTCTACAGCAACTATAAACGGCAATACATCATGTATTGAATATGGATAATGCTTCAGATATTTATGGCATAACTCACATGCTTTAGCAAAGATTCCATATGCTTTTGCCTGTGGATTGCTATACTCATATTTTGTGTAATCAAGATATAATCCATTTAAAAGTAAGCCAGCTACAGCCCCCTCAACTTTATCTCCTTCTTTTCCATAATGACATGAGGAAGTATAATAATCTGTATCTGCGAGGAAAACATCCTCTATGAGTTTCTTTTCTTTTACATAATCAACCATTAGCGATGCAAAGAATTCGCTGTGTCCTTCTTCAAAAGCAAAATAAATGTTTGATTCATCACATGTGCTTCCATGCCCTCCTCCAAGATAGGAATCAACATCTTCATCTACAAAATGATATGGATGTTCTTTTATTGCATGAGCATATTCATGGAAAATGGTGTCAAAATGTGCTGAATCATATGTATATATGTTTCCTGGGGCGTCGCTCATATTTATAATGTTCAATGTTGGATCATATCCTGGATTTAGTCCTCTTGAATAATATATAGGAATGCTATTTATCATTGCCAAATCAAATTTTCCTGCACTGCTCACACTGCTGTAAAAATTGCTTTCTTCAAGGAACTTATATATGCTGTATTTTATGAGTTTCTCCCAAGCGATTAATCCTCTAACTTTTATTTTAAAACCATCTGTAGCATCCACTTCCTTGAAGCCATTTTTTGTGTAAAGAATCTCCAATCCGTTTCCAGTGTCTATCCAGCAGTTGTGGGCTTTTTTTATAGTGACTTTATCTATCCTTCCTATATCATCAATTTCAACATAACATTCTATGACTGCCTCTCGAGGCAAGAGTTCATTTGTCTTGGTTCTTTCTTCATATTTTGAATCAGTTGTGGTTATAGCAAGCTTTATCTTATATGTCTCGCCATCAAAGAGGATATACGAGGTGTTAAAAAGCTCATCCATGTCTATTCTTCCGGTAATGTCTGTTTGAGGATAATAAACGCTACCCATAACCTCGACGCTCAGATTATAAAGAGGAAATGGATCTGGAGTATGATCACTCCATCCTACAGTTAGCATCTGCCCATTGCTATAATCAAAATCATATTCATACAGAATTGTTACTTCTGAAGGAACATATTCTTTTAGCATGTCATCAAGCTTTTCAAAAACTTCATTGGCATATTCATCAAAATAATTCTTTAGGAACTTCAGGCAGGTATCATCATCTGCAATAAATGTTTCTGGAGAAATCTCATATTCTCTGCTCCAGTTCAAAAAGTCAAATGAAGTATAAAGAAGGCCTTTAAATTTGATTAGCACACCATACCCTCTTATTTTTGAGAAATAGTAGGCTTCATAATCTACTCCATAAACATCTTCCCATGTATATATGGCTTCTTCTGCATTTCTATAAACAATGATATGTTCATCGTCCATTTCATAGACGCTGTAGCCATACTTTTTTGAGCCATTTCCAGTTGTGTAATATTCCTTATAGAATAGAAGGTCGCTTTCTGTTGTAAAAACATCTCTTCCATACTTTGACGAATACCATGTTTTATTCGTTACATATATACCTATGCTTATATCGAAGCACTGCTCATATTCATAGTGCCATGTATGCGTTGTCAGATTTACCTTCCCTTTTGTCTCCTTCTCTCCACTAAATATAGCATAGGTTTGTCCTTCAAAATCCATGTATCCGGAGCTATAATCCTCTTTCTCATCATCAATAATATCAAACCAATCTGGCACAGGTATATCATCTATACTTGGCAAGAGATTAACAAGCATCTGCTCATCCACGCCTTGGCCCTTTCCGTATCCAGCAATAGCTAATAAAAATACAACAAAAACCATCGCAAGAGGTAGCCGCCCCCTCATGCTTTTACCTCCTAAAAAATATACAAAAAAGTATATATAATCTTAGCGCGGTTATTCCCCAAACATTTTATCTATCCATTCTTTGATGTCATCTCTTAATCTTCTAAATTTATTTATTACTTCCTCATCACTTCCCTTAAATTCAAGAGGATTATCAAATCTTTTATGCAAAACTATTTTTCCTGGAAAGAAAGGGCATTTTTCTCTGGCTTCATCACACACAGTAACAACGTAATCGAACTCATTTCCAGCATATTTACTAATGTCCTTCGAATGCTGCTTAGACATATCTATGTCTATCTCAGCCATGACTTTAATTGCATGGGGATTAACCTTGGTTGCTTTTATGCCCGTACTATATCCTTCATATTTTTCGCCATATAAATGATTTAGAAATGCTTCCGCCATCTGAGAGCGAACAGAATTGTTCTCGCAAATGAACAGTACTTTCTTTTTTTCTGTCATTTTTCCTCAAAAATCGTCTAGTGTCTTAAGATTACTTTTCTTTATTCCAATAAATTCCTTTGCATTTTTCCATAATTCGGGCCTCATATCTTGATATTCCTTACAGGCCCTTCTCCATTGAATTTTCCCTCTAACGCCATATTCATGCATTTTACTTTTCAGGTTCTTGAGAAACTTCATCATCTGTGCCTTCTTTCTAAAGTAAACAACAACTACCCCTTTATTTAGTTTTCCTTTACAGCTATCTTCAATGGAGTCTATTAGGCTAAATAGGCTCGTTAAGTTTTCTCTGGAATAGTTACTCTCCCAGAATATCAAGGCTTTATAACAGCTATCACACGGCGGCGGCAGTAAATTATTTTTCATGTAAAAATCCTTTTCTTTCTCTCCTACTCCGGGACAATCAAAATCTTTTTCACCAAAATAGAACCATCCCGAGTTCCTTATCGATTCTTCGATTTTTTCAAAATCGATTTCGCCCATAATGAAGAGTTTGTTTTGGTTTAAAAATTATCCCATTGAAAAGATATATATGAGGCAAATATTAACAATATGAATATTGTCGATGCCTTACAGGTTTCTTTGGTGCCGATAGTCATACTTTCAGCAGCCGCCTTAATTTCATTGAGTATCCAGCAGAGATATGGGAGAGTCATTGATAGGATAAGAATATTTCATGAAAAATTGCTGGCGGATAAAAAATGGGAGAGGCTAATTCAGGAACAGCTGGAAATTTTAATAAGAAGAGGAAAGTTGCTAAGGAATGCAATGTTTTTCTTGATGCCATGCATTTTATTTGCTTTATTAACAATTGTCTTTCTTTCAGTAGAGATATTGTATGGTAGTATGAGTATGGCGGTAATGTTATTCTTCTCTCTGTCTCTGGCTTCTCTCTTCATTTCAGTAATCTTTGCTACAATAGAAATGTTTATTTCATACAATGCTGTTTTAAGAGAAGATGAAAGAATCAGAAAAATTTGATGTAAACGGTATAAAAGGCATCATCCATTACAAGAGCGATAAATTTATTGTATGCTGTCATGGCCTCTTCTCAAGTAAAGACAGCAGGAAATACATGGAGATGGCTGAAATTGCAAATGAAAAGGGAATATCATGTGTGAGGTTTGATTTTAGAGGATGTGGAGGAAGCAATGGAAAATTCTCTTATAAACTAGAGGATAGATTAAATGATTTGGAGAAAGTGATGAAATACTTAGCTAGAAGATACGGCAGCATTAAATGTGCTCTTTTTGGCTCTTCTTTAGGAGGAATGGTAGCAATAAAATATGCAGCGAATCATGAAATAAGTTCTCTTGCCATTCTCGCCACCCCATATAAATTTGAAATTGATGATTATGTAGCAGATATAACAGCAGAAATAGAAAAATGCTCTCGCTTACTTATAATGCATGGCCTGAAAGACGAGCTTGTGCCATATAAACATGCGGAAATAATATATGAAAAGGCAAAAGAGCCAAAGAAAATTTTATTCTTTGATACAAACCATTCCTTCACAGATGAAAATGAAAGAAGAAAAGCAATAAAGGAAGCGGTAAAATGGATTGGAAAATATTTTGTATAACTGATTATTTCAAGGAATGAGGGAGCTTATAGTAAAAAATCGGGGGGTCTTGGCAAAATTATATGATAAGGCGAGTTATAGCCCCGCCAGGATTCGAACCTGGGTCGTGAGGTCCAGAGCCTCACATGCTTGACCACTACACCACGGGGCTATGATAGTGTAAAATTTCCTTGTTTAAATTTTTTATGTCGAAGTTGAAGTTGAAAATAAAATAAAAAGAGAAGAGAAAAGCAGTTTTAAAAAGTATTTCCGATAAAATCGCACGTGTGGAATTCGTATTTTATCTGGCCATCCATTTTGCAAACGCCAAAATATATGTTATTGTATGGTATTGGATCCTTTTCCCAGTTCTCGCATTCGCTGCATACTATAGTTTTTTTCTTCAGAAAAGTTTTCGTCTCCCCCATGCCGTATATCTTTCTCATTGAGAATAAAAATTTGGTTAATTTTTAAACAATTTGTATACAAATTTATACATATTTTATAGCTGTAAAAATTTTTGTCAATTTATATTTACAAAGGAAACCAAGCTATTTTACCAACTGTTCTACTATTTCCTGAAATTAATGTATCAAGGATTCCTGCCATATGCTCGCCATAGGTAGTGAGAGAATAAAACTTGTTGTTTTTTTCAATTATACCCATTTTAAGCAGGGTTTTTAAATGAAAGGCAAGTTTTGAAGAGTATTCTATTCCCAGCTCCTTCATTATTTGAGTATATGTAAGAGGTTGCTGAGCTTCTAGCAATTGCAATATTTTTCTTCTTGTAGAATTTTTATATATTCTGACAATCTTATCTACAGAAGATGCGATATCTTCCTCATAGACTTCGTTAAGCAGCATCTTTTCTTTCTGTGATTTATACACAATAAATAGCTGGGCATTTCTTTCCATAATTATCTTATTCACCGCCTGCAAATATTTAATTAGTTTTTCTTTCCCATATGTTTTCACAAGATACCCAATGCCTGAATGAACTATTATTACTCTTTCTTCTTCAGCAAATTTTCTCATCATTTCAATTATTTTTGGCAATGGATCGTCTGCTATTCTCCTCAACCACATTTTTTTATCAGCATTAATATCATATTTCCTTTCAAATTCTGCTGGATTGACATCTGTAATAAGGATTATTTTTGCGTGTTTTTCCTCTTTCAACATTTCGATAAATGGGCTGGATGTTGCCTTCTTTTTCTTTTTTACACACACATCATGAAGTAATTTTGCCAGTTTTTCGGCATCAAATGGTTTCTGTATATAATCGATGGCACCGAGTTTCATTGCTTCCACAGCACTCTCCACATCCCCATACCCTGTAACAACGATAAAACGAGATTTTATCTGATGGTTGTGGGCCCATTTCAGAACTTCTATTCCTGGAAGATCGGGCATTTTCAAATCAAGGACGACTGCAGAATATTTTCCTGTTTGTAATTTCTCTATTGCTTTTTTACCACCATTTGCTAGATCCACATCAAAATTTTTGGTGGAAAGATATTTCTTCATTTGCGAAAGGAATGTTTGATTATCATCCACTACAAGCACTTTCATTCAATCTCCTCTTTCGGCAAACTTATGCTCACTTCTGTTCCCTCCCCCTCCTTGCTTTTTATCTCAATTTTTCCTCCATGCTTTTCAACAATCCAGTTGGCAATGAATAAGCCCAATCCAGTTCCTTCTCCAAGGGGGCGAGTTGTGAAAAATGGTTTTAAAGCCTCTTTCTGCACCTTAATATTCATACCAACGCCATTATCCTTTACTTTTATCTCGATGGAGTCGCTTCTTTCAACAGCATCCACAATAACATAGTGGCTCTTCTTTTTTTCATCTTTTGCCATCACAGCATTTTTAATTATATTGATGAAACATTCAAGTAATCTTTGCTCATCACCCAATATCTTGTAAGATGGTACTCTATTCTGAAATATTATGTCATCTGTTGCACATATTTTCTTCACTTTTTCTATCGCTTTTTCTAAAATATGCCTTATATCAACTTCTCTTTTTTCTATTCCCCGCATTCTGGAAAAATTCAGTACATCTCTAATGATATCGGAGGCATTTTCCACCTCCCTTTTTATGGTCATCAATTCTTCCTTATACTCGTCATCCAGCTTACTTGCAAGATATTCTGCTGTAATAGCAATGTTGGCAAGTGGCGTGTTCAGTTCGTGCGCCACCATCGCCGCCAGCCTCCCGAGTGATGCAAGCTTTTCCTGTTGCATCAATTTTTCTTCCATTTTTCTTTGTTCTGTTATGTCATAGGTGAATACAGCTACCTGACTCACCTCTCCTTTTTCATCAAAAACTGGATAAAATCTGTTATCAAACCATCTTCCATTGCGAGTATCCACAAAATGAACCGGCTTTTTCGTTCTCTGCATTTCCCTGACTTTGGCATATCTTTTTTCAAAAATATCAGGGGGAAGATATTCTCTTAAATTGGTTCCGATGATTTCTTCTCTCTTTCCGCCCAGTGACTTTGCCATTGCTTCGTTTAAATCCAAAATGGTTCCGTCCAGCTCAGCAAGCAACATTAAATCATGTGTTGCATTAATAAGTGTGCGTATCATTTTTTCTGCTTTTCTATGCTCGGTTACATCTCTTCCCAAGGCAACAGAGCCCACGACTTTGCCATTCTCATTCACAAGACTCCTTGAATACCATGAAATTATTTTATTTTCTCCGCTTTTAGTGCGTATAACTGTTTCAAAATCTTCTACCACCTCGCCCTTTTTAATTATTGCCATGGCCTTCTCAAGAATCCTTTTTCTGTATTCTTCATCAATTCTATTTTTCCATTGAAATGAAAAACCAAGCTTTCCTAGATGACCTCTGTATCCATGGCGTCTATCATAATTCCTTAAGCCATTCATAATAGCTTTTTCTGCATATTCTTGTAGTTTTGTATCTAGTGTTGTATGGACTGTAAAGCCGTTGGAATAAAGTTCCACTGTGCTGTACTCATCTTGTAAATGCCTTCTGACATATTCACTAAAATGGGGGGCTATTTCTGGGGCTTTTAATGGTATTGGG
>JAJRYN010000102.1 GCA_024275755.1 archaeon
CAAAATATTTTCCATCTGAATTTTTTCATATTCAACCTTGCTCAAATCAACTTCTTTAACATCTGCTGCTTCCGCATCTAAAAGCAGGGTATCAAAAGCCCATTTTTCTATCTGATCATATTTGCTGTAGCGAATGGGCTCCTCCATTTCAAATTCTATCAGCTTTATGTCCATTGATTTGAGGCGTTTCAAAAATCTTATTGAAAAACTTCTGCCTGCTCCTTCATAGCCATGCACCGTCGAAGAATAAATTATCCTGTTGGAGTTTCTGGTGAAGTTGAGCAATATGTTAGGCGGGATGGAAGCAGCTTCATCAACAACAATTAAATCAGCATATTTTTCTATTGCATTCAGCGGCTTGAAGTATTCGATGGTTATATTGTTTAAATGTAAAGCAACAACATCTCCCCCTGCCTTTCTTTTATTTGGCTTCTGCCCCATTTTTTTCCATACCAGCTCTGCAAACTTAAAAATCTCCTGAACATTTTTTATATCAGGAGCCACAAGCATAACATACATGCTTCTCTTGTATTCAAGAAGCCTTTCTATTAAAGCAGGCAATGCAATGCCAATGGCGCTTGATTTTCCTCTGCCCCTGTTAGCTTTCAAAACTACTGCAGTAGTTGGATTCGGCTTTTCTATCATTTCTTCCAAGCATTTTATAAAATCGACCTGATCTTGAGTAATGGCAACTTTGTAGGCAACGTCATTAAACTCCCTTTTTTCTGGCAGAACAGGCTTTTTCCTCTTTTCCTTCTTACTCTTGTATAAGCCACTTTTTATCACAATGCCATCCTCAATTATTGCTATACCATTATGCTGCTTTAACTTCTCAACAAACCATGGAACAAAATTCTTCCTTATATCTTTCTCTTTATAAGGAGGCGTGAGCAGGCGAAGATGATACCTATTAATCATTTCTTTCCATTCCTCTAGCTTTGGAGTTATGAGAAAAATTAAGCCTCCTCCCTTTACTATGCCGTATAACTTGCCAACATCAGATGGCTGCAGGGAATGATATATATCTAAAATTAGAATGTCATAAGTGGTGCCAAGTAGCTTGCTCGAATCCTTTAAATGGAAACAATCTATTCCATTAAATTTCATTTCTAGCGAAGAAAGCAAAGCAATCTTGCCGTTACAATCTGCAAGAAAAGAAAAGAGAATATGAAAACTTTTTTCCCTGCTACCAGCTAAAACTACCATGCGCCTTTCATTATATTTTTTTGCCTCCGCTGCTAACTTCTGAATATGTTCTAACGTCTCCATCTCCTTTTCCATATATCATGGCTATTTTTAAACTTGATGAAGAAAAACGATGAATCGTTATTCTTTTTGCTGAAGGAATAATTTTAAAATATCGTTTTGCATATTAACTCAGGGCTCGTGGTCTAGGGGTTATGACGTCGCCTTGACGAGGCGAAGGTCGGGAGTTCAAATCTCCCCGAGCCCATTAATTTATCCAAAAATTTCCTCAGCAAATGCATCAAGCTTTTCTTTGTATTTTTCTTCTAGCGGTCCTTTCATACCTTTTACTTTAATTTTAGTTTCAGAGATCTTTATCATGCCCTTTTTACTGAGAATTTCCTCCATTTTCTGAATAACTTTTGTATCAGGATTTATGCAAGTTGTCATGAGAGCATATTTTATTCCTCCTATTGGTTTTATTTTTTTCAAAAATCTCCTCATTTTCCATGGAACATTTCCTATATGTGTTGGAGAGCTAAAAATATAAAAGTCTGCTTCTGGCAATAAATTTGGCTTTATTTCGCGAATGGAAAAAGAATCTATATCATATCCTTTTGCTTTTATTATGTTCTGCAAATATTCCACGCATTTCTTTCCATTTCCATATTTTGATTCATATACAATACAAACTTTCATCTTAATACAACGAAGCACACCTTTATATCTTTATCTGAATTTCAAGATTAGCTATTTTGGTTTTAAAAATGAAATAGAAGGTTTTTTGTCAGTGATCAGCTCATTGGATGATGCTACATTTTCTACCTGTTTCCACCTGACAAAATATTTTTCCATTATTTCAAATTCTAAAATTTCTGATGGAATAGCCATATCCATAACATTTTAATGATACTTTTCCATAAAGGAAGCGATGAAATGGAGCATATAACAGAAGGGGTGGAAATCCTTTTAGGCAATCCAAAAAAAGCAATAAGGAAGCTGGCTTTGCCAATGATTATTGGCTTGTCAGCTCAAATGGTGTATAATATTGTAGATGCCATATGGGTTTCTGGTTTAGGAGCAGATGCTCTTGCCGCAGTCGGTTTTTTCTTTCCTTTCTTCTTCCTTTTAATGGCTCTTGCAACTGGCATAAGTGTTGGTGCCAGCTCTGCAATTTCAAGGAAAATAGGCGGCAGAAATAAAAGAGATGCTGATAGCGTGGCCATACACTCTTTAATTATTGGAATTATCGTGGCTATAGCTGTTAGCCTGCCCTTTCTCATATTTATTGATGAGCTCTTTGCTGTAATGGGCGCAGGAGAAGTTACAAAAATGGCAACAGCATATGCAAGGATACTGTTTGCTGGCTCAATCTTTATTTTCTTCTCAAGTATAGCCAATGGAATTTTAAGAGGAGAAGGAGATACAAAACGAGCCATGTATGCGCTGCTTCTGGGCTCGATCCTAAACATTGTACTGGACCCAATTTTCATTTACACTTTTCGCTTAGGAGTGGCTGGGGCAGCATGGGCAACCCTTATTTCAATTATTACTTCATCTATCCTCCTTTCTTACTGGTTATTTTTTAGGAGAGCTACCTATGTTTCAATCCATTTCAATGAATTTTCTTTTAATTGGCAAATAGTAAAAGAAATTCTTAAAGTGGGAGTGCCTGCCTCTGTTATTCAACTTTCAATGTCTTTTTCTATTCTTGCCCTTAACCTTCTTGTGGTAAGAGCAGGAGGCACAGATGGTGTAGCCGTTTTCACCACAGGATGGAGAGTTGTAATGATTGGTATGATTCCTTTACTTGGTATTGCTACAGCTGTAACAGCTGTTACAGGAGCCGCATATGGGGCAAGAGATGTTGAAAAATTAAATACTTCTTACATGTATGCAATTAAACTTGGATTTGTAATAGGAACAACGGTGGCCCTCTTTACATATATCTTTGCCCCTTGGATAACAATGCTATTCACCCATTCCCAAAATTCAGCCCGCATAGCTGATGATTTAACCACTTTTTTGAAAACAATTACTTTTTTCTACCCTTTCGCAACATTTGGTATGTTTTCGTCAGCAATGTTTCAGGGAATAGGAAAAGGAATGAATTCACTGGTTGTCACAATTTTGAGAACAATAATATTGACGGTGCCAATGGCATATCTTTTTGCATTTAGCATTCATCTTGGTCTGCAAGGTGTATGGATGGGAATAGTTATTGGCAATACCATTGCAGCATTTATTGCATTTTCATGGGCTAAAATGCATGTAAAGAAAATGGAATATGAAGTGAAAGATCTAACCTAATACATGAATGTTAGAACGGATGTAACACCTCATTTCATCATATAGAGTAGCATCATTGCAACCCCTATGATTAAAAATATGATCCACAGTAAATAAATATAAACTATTCTCTTCATCCATTTTGCCTTCTTTTCTGGGGTGTCGAAAAACTCGCCCAATATTGCATCTTCTTCAATCTTCATGTCTCTCAAGCAATGCTTTTATTCTTTTCCTTCTGAAGAAATCCTCTCTTTCTCTTTCTTCAAGCTGCCTTTCTATATATGTGATTGTATTAAGAAGGCGGGGAATGAAAATGTATTCCAAGGCGTTGACTCTACGCTTTGTTTTTTCTATTTCTTTTGCCAACATCTGCACACTGCCTTCTATCTCAGCCACCTCTATCAATTTTTCTAATGCTTCATTTGCTTTTTTCACTGCTTCATCAAACTCTGCACATGTTGAAAGCACGCTGTATTCTGGCATCTCCGCCTCCTCAATCTCAAATTTTGGGATTGCTACGCCCATTATATTTTTCTTACTCACATTAACTTCTCTTTCTCTTGCCATTTTATCTGCTATGTAACGAAGCCTTTCCTCTCCCATTATCATCTCTGCCACAATCAATGATTTGTATGCTTCCTGCAACTTTTCTTCCATTTCTTTCCTTTTTTCCTTCCTCTTCCTTATTAATTCAAAAAAAGAAGAAACCAAAGCATCTCTTTTTTCAGAGAGCAACTGATGCCCTTTTACAGCTAATGCTTTCCTTTTTCTTATCTGCAGCAGTTCCATTCTTGTTGGAGTGACTCCCTCTATTATCTCCTTTGCCATTTTAGCCCCGGTAATATTTAGCTATATATTTATCATCAATCTTCTTCAATTCAGCTTTCGGAAGCATTGAAAGAAGCTCCCACCCCAAATCCAAAGTTTCTTCAAATGTTCTGTCTTCATCCTTGCCCTGCTTGACAAAGCGCTGCTCAAACTCATCTGCAAACTCCAAGAATTTTTTATCTCTCTCTGTTAAAGCTTCCTCGCCAACAACAGCTACCAAGTCACGCAAGTCACATCCCTCTGCGTATGCAGCATATAGCTGGTTGGAAAGCTGATGATGATCTTCTCTTGTCCTCCCTTCTCCTATTCCTTCCGCCATTAATCTCGACAATGAAGGCAAAACTGCTACAGGAGGATATATACCTTTGTGATGCAATTCTCTGGACAAAACAATCTGCCCTTCAGTAATGTAACCAGTTAAATCTGGAATTGGATGAGTGATATCATCATCTGGCATTGTTAGTATGGGGATTTGCGTTATTGTTCCTTTCTTGCCCTGTATTCTTCCTGCTCTTTCATAAATTTGAGCCAAATCAGTATACATGTATCTAGGATAGCCACGCCTGCCAGGCACTTCTTCTCTTGCAGCAGAAATTTCTCTCAATGCTTCAGCATAATTAGTCATGTCTGTAAGAATAACTAAAACATGCATTCCTTTATCAAAAGCGAGATACTCTGCAGTTGTTAAAGCAACCTTAGGGGCTATTAAACGCTCGATAACAGGGCTATTTGCTAAATTTAAGAAAAGCACACTTCTCTCTATTGCCCCTGTTTCCTCAAAATCTTTCATGAAGAAATCCGCTTCCTCAGCTGTAATTCCCATCGCGCAAAATATGACAGCAAATTCCTCTTCTTGTCCTGTAACCTTGGCCTGCCTTGCTATTTGAGCAGCAAGCTCATTATGGGGCAAACCAGCCCCGCTGAAAATTGGCAATTTTTGTCCCCTCACCAAGGTATTCATTCCATCTATGGTAGAGATGCCTGTCTGTATGGGGTCGCGTGGATATTCTCTAGCAGATGGATTCATTGGAAAGCCATTGACATTTCTTATATCCTCCGGGATAGGTGAAGGAGCACCATCTATTGGCACTCCTTTTCCGTCAAAAATTCTGCCGAGCATTTCTGTCGACACTCCTATTTCCATTGGTTTGCCAGTGAAAACAACGCTTGTAGCTTTTGTGTCAAGGCCTCGCGTTCCCTCAAAAACCTGTATGACAGCTTTTCCCTCAGCTGCCTCCAAAACTTGCCCCATTCTTTCCTCGCCATGTGATTCAATTTTAACAATTTCTCCATAACCCACTTCCTTTATTCCTTCAACAATAATAAGTGGGCCAGCAATTTCAGATACTGTCGAATATTTTATTCCTTCCATTTTTATCCCCTCATCAACCTCTTTATCTCCTCTTCCATTTCTTTTTCTATTTGCTTAAATCTTTCCTCCCATTCTTCATTGGGCGTGGTAGCCATTCTTGCTATTGCTTCTTTGCTTTTTAATTCTTTTAACTTTTCAAAATCAACCCCTTTTTCAACTGCCTCCCTCATCAAATGATAGAATTTAAGCATTATTCGCAACATTTCATATTGCTTTTTGTGTGGGCAATATGTATCGACTTCATGATATGCATTCTGCTGCAGGAAATCTTCTCTTATTATTCGGGCTCCTTCCAAAACAACTCTATCTAAAGGCGGCAAAGCATCCGGGCCGACGAGCCTTATTATCTCCTGCAACTCATCCTCCTTCTGCAATAAGGCCATTGCTTCATTGCGCAATTCAAGCCAGTCTTTGCCAACATTCTCTTCCCACCACTCCTTAACTCTATCCAGATATAAGGAATAGGAGCGGAGCCAGTTTACAGCAGGGAAATGGCGACGGTCTGCTAAATCAGAATCTAAAGCCCAGAACACCTTTACTATTCTTAACGTATTTTGTGTTACTGGCTCAGAGAAATCTCCTCCAGGAGGTGAGACTGCTCCAACTATTGAAATTGAACCTTCCTTATCTTTGCTTCCCAAAACTTTTACTCTTCCAGCTCTCTCATAAAATTCTGCCAAACGTGATGCAAGATAAGCAGGATATCCTTCCTCGCCTGGCATCTCCTCTAGCCTGCCAGATATTTCTCTCAAAGCCTCAGCCCATCTGCTTGTTGAATCTGCCATTAAAGCAACATCATATCCCATGTCCCTATAATATTCTGCCAATGTAATGCCAGTGTATATTGAAGCTTCTCTTGCAGCAACAGGCATGTTTGATGTATTGGCGATAAGTATAGTTCTCTCCATTAAAGGATGGCCAGTCTTCGGATCTTTTAACTTTGGAAAGTCTCTCAGCACCTCCGTCATTTCATTCCCCCTCTCACCACAACCAATATAGACAACAATATCTGCATCGCTCCATCTTGCCAGCTGATGTTGCGAGACAGTCTTTCCAGTTCCAAAGCCTCCTGGTATGGCGCCTGTGCCGCCTTTTGCCATAGGGAAGAATGTATCGAAGACACGCTGCCCAGTTATTAACGGAATTGTTGGTGGTAACTTTTCCTTAAAGGGGCGTTGCTTTCTAACTGGCCATTTTTGCAGCATTGTAAGCTCTTTCTTTCCCTCTTTTGTTTTTATTGTTGCAACAACATCTTCAACCTTAAACTTCCCTTCTTCTATGTTTTCAACAACACCTTCTTCAATATCAGGAGGAACCATTATGCGATGTTCAATAATGGGAGTTTCCTTAACTACACCGATAACATCTCCTCCTTTCACTTTTTCCTTTTCTTTAACAACTGGAACAAACTCCCATTTTTTCTTCCTATTTACAGCTTCAACTTCCATTCCTCTAGTTATAAATTCTCCTGCTTTTTCCATAATTTTTGGCAAGGGCCTCTGTATCCCATCATAAATGGAGGCAAGTAATCCAGGCCCCAATTCAACGGCAAGAGGCATACCAGTATTGATAACTGACTCCCCTGGCTTTAAGCCGGTGGTATCCTCATATACCTGAATGGTTGCCACATCTTCCTTCAATTCTATAATTTCTCCAATGAGTTCTTCCTCACCCACTTTAACCAAATCGTACATTTTTGCTCCTTTCATTCCCTTTGCCTTAACAACAGGCCCAGCCACACTAATTATTTTTCCTTTCATTTATTCCACCTCAACTCCTATCGCCCTTACAATAAGCTCTTTAATCGTATCCTCTCTCTCCATTTTCCTTTTGCCCGGAATTTCAATAATGATTGGCATCTCTTTCAATAAACGATGCTGAATTATTTTATTTCTCAACTTTTCGGCATATTCATCTGTTATAAGCAGTATAGCAATGCTTTCATCATTTACAACCTCGCTAAATTTTTCCTCGCTACCATAGCATATGTTAACGCCAGCTAATTTAAACAATGCAATTGTATCCTCATCCCCTATTAAAGCTATTTTCATTCAACCACCAGCACTTTCCATGCCTCTTCCTGCATTTCTTCAGCAATTGCTTTTGCAATTGCCTTTAAGTTTCTTGCTTCATATTCCTTTTCCACTATAAATCTTATCCCTGGCCCTAAGCCGAGAGGATTCTCATTTGCAATTTCTCTGGCAGCTTTTATAATATATTTATCTAAAGCTCTTTCTAGAGCAACAACTCCTTCTTTCTCAAAATCAACTATAGCCTGCCTTAAGAAAGGCATGTAAGATGTGCCTTCAAGCATTGAAATTATCTCTGCAATAGAATCTATTTTTAGCAACTCTTTCATCTGCCATTCTGATATTTCCCATCCATTGTATATTAAAATCCTCTCTATATTCTTAAGACCGTAATATTTTCCTCTTAGTATAGTCTTAATATTCATGACATCAATCAATATTTTGACAAATTTGTCCCTCGCTTTTTTGCAGGAATTGGGCAATTTAACTTCAAGCAATTTTTCCATCATTTTTCTATCTATTTCCTTCTCAATCTCCTCAATTGACATCTCAAAGTTTATTTCATAGCCATATTGCTGCAGAATTTTTTCTGCTTCCTCCTTTTCCACCCCTTTTAAATCCTGCAATAATTTTTTTCCTTCCTCACTAAATGCAATGTATTCCTCAAGTTCTTTTTCTTCGATAATATTCCTC
>JAJRYN010000103.1 GCA_024275755.1 archaeon
AAAGAAAACTAGAAAAAGAAATCAGAGGAGAATTAGGAAGAGCAGAGGTTGAAGTAAATGTATCAGGACGAGAAGTGCGTGAATTATCACGCAATGATGAAAAATCAGGAGAGAGAACTGTATTAACTATTGATGCTGAACTACAAAGATTCGTACAAAAAAGACTGGAAACAGAAAAAAGTGCTTCGGCTGTAGTACTTGATGCAAAAACTGGTGAAGTATATGCGATGGTATCTCACCCATCATTTGACCCTAATTTATTTGTAACAGGACTGTCTGTCGATAAATGGCAAGAACTTATATCATCTGAGACACACCCCCTAAACAATAAAGCCGTTATGGGACAATATCCTCCTGGATCAACATTCAAAATGATAACAGCTCTTGCTGGCTTAGAAATGGGGATAATTAATCGACATTCAAAATTTGATTGCCCAGGGTATTATGATTTTGGAGATAACCGATTCCATTGCTGGAAAAGAAATGGGCATGGAAGTGTTAATGTTATTAGCGCACTTTCAGAATCCTGTGATACTTTTTTCTATAAGATATCGACTAAAATAGGAATTGATAATATAGCAAAAATGGCACGTAAATTTGGATTGGGCCAAAAATATGATTTTGACCTGCTTGAAGAAAAAGCTGGGTTAATACCAGATAAAGACTGGAAAAGGAGCAAAGGAGAAAAATGGTACCCTGGTGAAACAATCATTTCAAGTATTGGGCAAGGATCTATACTTTCCACACCATTACAGCTTGCAACGATGACAGCCCGACTTGTTAACGGTGGGCATGATGTTACTCCTTGGCTAATAAGCCGTAAGGGGAATATAAAAACAACTCAAAGCAAGGCATCTAAAATCAAAATAAGCAAAAAAAATCTTAATATAGTTTTAAAGGGGATGTATGATGTTGTAAATTCAGAAAAAGGTACGGCAAAAGCATCAAAAACAGATGATGATAAATATCGGTTTGGTGGAAAAACAGGAACAGCACAAGTAAGAAGAATATCAAGAGAAGATAGAAAACAACAACTTAAAAACTCTGACCTTCCTTGGAAATATAGACACCATGCTTTATTTACTGGATATGCACCGACTAATAATCCTAGATACGTATGCGCCATAGTCGTTGAACATGGTGGAGGAGGATCATCTACAGCTGCCCCGATAGCTCGTGATATATTATTAGAGACCCAAAAACGCGCACCAGCAAAAATAAAGCAAGGGGAAAATTAATGAGCGATAATATGCTTACATTTAAAGATTTTAGCTTTGGACAAAAAGTTGCCCAACTAAATTGGGGGTTAATTTTTCTTATAACATTAGTTTCTTGCGTCGGCTTTATTTCATTATATTCTGCTGCTGGAGGCAATATGTCACCATGGGCATCCAAACAAATTACTCGCTTTGCCTTTGGAATTTCTGTTATGTTTTTTATAGCCTTAATTGATATTAAATGGTGGTACGCACTAGCATATCCAGCCTTTATTATCGGCTTCACACTTCTGTTTATTGTTGAAATAATGGGACATGTCGGAATGGGAGCACAAAGATGGATTGATCTAGGTTTCATGAAATTGCAGCCCTCTGAACTAATGAAAATAGCCGTTATAATGGCTCTGGCACGTTTTTATCACAATACCAAAATAGAGGACGTAAGAAGGTTCTGGATGCTTATACCTCCCTTGGGGATAATATTTGCCCCAGTAGGACTTGTACTTTTACAACCAGATCTTGGTACATCTTTAATGATTATAATAGCTGGTGGAGCTATTATGTTTTTAGCTGGTGTATCTATTTGGTTATTTGTTACTGCTATTGCTGGGTCTGTTGCGGCCATACCTATTATATGGCAGTTCATGCATGAATATCAAAAAAAACGTGTTATGATATTTCTTAATCCAGAAAGCGATCCGTTGGGATCTGGATACCATATAAGTCAATCAAAGATAGCACTTGGATCTGGAGGAATGTCAGGAAAAGGCTTTATGGAAGGGACTCAAAGCCACCTTAACTTCCTTCCTGAAAAACAGACTGACTTTATCTTTACCTTATGGGCAGAAGAATGGGGCTTTATTGGAGGAATATCACTTTTATTTATTTTATCATTGATATTTATATATGGAATTTGGATCGGAAATAAATGTAGGCACCAATTTAGTAAGCTTCTTGCTTTGGGACTTATTATAAATTTTTCATTATATGTATTCATCAATATTGGCATGGTTATGGGGTTAATCCCCGTTGTTGGCGCTCCTCTTCCTCTTGTTTCATATGGTGGAACCTCTATGCTGGCAGCCTTAATTGGATTTGGACTTGCCATGTCATGCTATGTCCATAGGGACAATAAAATGCCTAGATTATAGCCACATTCAGGACTCAATTATCTTATAAATCATGATATCGAGGCTATTATAAAAAATAATTGACTCTGGAATGCCCCCTATGTAAAAATTATTTTTAAATAAGAGAGGAAGCAATTTGTGCTTAAAATAGATTTTTTAAATGATGATAACGAAATAGTTAGAAAAATTGAATATCGCTCAATCAGAGAAATAACAATACCATTATTCAGTAAAATATTTAATGATGTCAATATTGCCAAGCCATCACTGCATATCGATGAAAACAACTATTCAAGAGTTAACATAGTACTTGAACATTCTGATGGGGCAAAAGAAATATTCCCGATGAAAAAGGAAGATTTTATAAATAGAGCCAATGTAGCTCTAAAAATGAAATAATTTCTGATCTGTAAAATATCCATTTAGAATTATTTTATGCTGCTTCGATAAATTCTATTTCTTTATCTTTTAAAAACTGCTCAAGCTCGCCTGCTTCATACATTTCCCGAATGATATCACAACCACCTATAAATTCTGACTTAATATATAATTGAGGAATTGTAGGCCAATTAGCAAAATCTTTAATACCTTGCCTTATATCGCTGTCATCTAAAACATTGATAGCTTTAAATTTTATACCTATTTGTGATAAAATTTGTACTACTGCTGCCGAAAACCCACATTGTGGAAATATAGCTGTACCCTTCATAAAAAGAACTACCTCATTTTCTGCTAAGTCTTTTTTTATTCTATCAAAAATAATATTTTCCATTTTTATCTCCCTGTCTT
>JAJRYN010000104.1 GCA_024275755.1 archaeon
CGATGGCATCACCATCAATAAATGCAATTGCCTCTCCTCTAGCTTCATCTATGCCGATGTTTCTCCCAGCAGCAGCATTCTTTTTTTCATTTCTCAATAACTTAAAATTATATTTTTTCTGCAATTCCTGCAACAACTCATATGTGCCATCGTCACTCATTCCATCAACAACTATAACTTCATATTCGTCATAATCCTGATTAAATAATGATTCGATGCATTTTGCTATATGTTGCTTTTCATTTCTTACGGCTATGACAACTGAAATGAACACACTGGAAATTACGCATTCCTTAATAAATATTCTCATATTTGAGGCATATGTAAATTGTCAGGCAATAATTACCAGCAAACCCCCTCGTAAATTATCCCCTCCTTGTTTTTGAGTATTCTTCTTCCTTCAATAACCACCTTATTTTTCATTTTGCTGAAATCAATGTTCTCAAATTCCTTCCAGTCTGTTAAAATCAAGCAGGCATCTGCATTTTCCAAAGTTTCCTCAATGCTTTTACAGTATGTGATGTCTGGAAAGATTTTTCGTATATTTTCCATTGCCATAGGATCATATGCCTTAATTATCGCTCCTTTTTTCTTCAATTCTTTAATAATAGGGATACTCCTGGACTCTCTCACATCGTCTGTATTTGCCTTAAATGCCAAGCCCAATACGGCAATAACTTTTCCTTCTATCTCCATATGCTTTTCCAGTATTTTTATAATCTGTAAGGGTTGTCTTTCATTTACATTCAATACAGCTTTTATCAGCTCCATTTCATAATTCATTTCTTTACTTCCGTGATATAAAGCTTTCAAATCTTTTGGAAAACACGAGCCACCAAATCCTATGCCTGCATCCAGAAAATGAGGGGAAATGCGATGATCCATGCCGACACCTTTCATCACTTTATAAACATCTATGCCAATTATCTTGCATAAGTTGCCAATTTCATTTGCAAAGGATATTTTTGTAGCAAGCAGGGCATTGCTCGCATATTTTATCATCTCTGCCTCAGCTGGCGTAACAACAAGTAAGGGTGCTTTTATCGGCTTGTATAGCTCCTTCAAAACTTCCTCCGCTCTTTCGTCCTCAACACCTATAACTATTCTATCTGGATTCATGAAATCATATATGGCTTTTCCTTCTCTCAAAAACTCAGGATTCATTGCTATACTGAAATTTTTGCCGTGCTTTGCAATTAAAGGCTTCACTACTTTTTCAGTTGTTCCTGGAAAGACAGTGCTTTTTACTACTACAACGCTTCCATCTTTCATTTTTTCTGCGATGCTCTCTGCAGCACTCAAAACATATTTCAAATCAATTTTTCCTTCTGGTGTAGAAGGAGTGCCCACGCATATGAATATCACTTCTTCATCAAAATCATATTCAACACTTGCCTCAATTCTACCAATATTTTTTTCAAGCATCTCCTGCAATCCTTCCTCATATATTGGAGCGACGCCCTTTTTAATTTTCTCTACTTTTTCTCTATCCACATCTATTATCCTTACATTATTGCCCATTTCTGCAAAACATACAGCAGTTGTCAAGCCAACGTAGCCGCCGCCAACAACACATACATCCATAAGGCAAAATGCATGCTTTCTTAAAATAACTTTTGGGATTAATTTTGAATGATAAAAATGAAAAAATGTTGCGACACCGTGTCATTCATTTAATTAATAATCCCAATCAAAAATAGCGATTCTTCTCTTTTTATCATGTAGAAAAATTAATATTGCTTGCTGCTTTCTTGCCTTAATGATACCACGAACAGCATATGACTGGGAGATTACTGTATTCTCTCCAGATGGTAGATTATTCCAAGTGGAATATGCAAGAGAAGCAGTGAAAAGAGGAACAACCACTGTTGGAATTAAATTCAAGAATGGTATAGCTTTGATTGTTGATAAGCGCATCACATCCCGCTTA
>JAJRYN010000105.1 GCA_024275755.1 archaeon
CAGGGATAAAAAATTTCTATACGATGTAGCTATTCAAACAATAAAGGAATTTGAGGAATTTAAACATAGATTTTATGATTATATCGGCTTGCAGATGATAAAATGAGAAAGGACATTATAAAAACAAAGCTAAAAGAAATAGAGGAAAGCATTAAAATTGTGGAAAAAAATTTACCAGATAAATTTGAAGAATTTGCATTGTAGATAATTTGGTGAGGAATGAAATTCTAGATAATGAGATGAAGGAAAAGTTGAAGGCAATGAAGGGATTTAGGAATATATTGGTTCATAGATACGGAAAAATTGACGATAAAATAGCATTTAACATTTTAAAAGAAAACATAAAAGATTTCTGGTTATTCATAGAAAAGATAGAGGATTTTTTAAGGAAAAAATGAATTAGTTTGTTTTCACTGGCAAATTCCTCTCATGCTTTACATTTTTGCCAACAGCATCCATCCTTTTCATAAGATAAAATGAATGGGTTTGTTTCCGTTGGCAATTCCTTTCTCATGAATTCACTCAGCCCAACAACACTTTCCCTTTCATAAGATAAACTCCTATGAATGACTTACCTTCACTGGCATTTTCCTTTCATGGTTTAATGAATAGAAAAAACAGCTTCCATATCTTAGAATGATTGGTTCTCATGCCATTCATTGTGTTAATTATTCTACTTCATCTGCCTTTATTTCTATTTCTTCCTCGCCCTTAAAAATTGCTTTTATTTCTTTGCTTGGAATGACATTTATTTTATCACATTTAACTGCAAGTTTTATTCCAAAAGCAACATCTTCATTTCCGTATACGTCGATTTCATTTATTGGCTTATTTTTTATCTTCCCCCCCATTTTCATTCCAATACGAACATATTCATTGAAAACCTCCTTATTTTTCGCAATATTGTACAGATCAAGGAAAATATCAGCTTTTGTATCTCTAAGCGTGGGACGAGCAATTCTCGCTTCCTTTAACATACCCAAATTTATATCATAAATTACATAATCTTCCTTCATGTATTCTGCTTTAATAAGCAATTCTCCTTTCGGCGAATAAAGCTGACTCCCTCCCCAGAATGTTAGGCCTTCTTCTTCGCCTACCAAATTGCAGTAAGCCATGAATATAGTATTTTCTATAGCTCTTGCCGGCAACACACTCTCAAAATAATTTTTGGAGATGGTTGGAGAGGCAGAAATGCATACAATTAAGTCAGCTCCTTTCATTGCCATTCCTTTCAACAACTCTGGAAAGAAAATATCATAGCATATACACATACCAATGTTGCAATATTTTGTTTTGAAAATCGGCGCATCTCTGCCTTCGCTAAAATAAAACTTCTCTTCAAATGGACCAAAATTTGCAAGAAAATTCTTTCTGTATACGCCCACGCTGTCAGGCTGCACCAAAACAGCTGCATTGTATACTATGCCTTCCCTTTCTTCAATAGGCATTCCAAAAATTATGCTGCATCCTTTTTCCTTTGCAATTTCCTGTATTTTCTTAATTGACTCTCCATTCTCCTTTTCTGCCAGCGAGAAAACCTCTTCCCTGCATATATAGCCAGTTAAAAACATCTCTCCAAATACATACAAATCAGCGTCTTCACTGCTAACTATCTTCTCGATCTTCTTTATGTTCTTTTTCTTGTTCCCAACCTTTGGATTGCCATTAACTAAGCAGACTTTCATCGCAAGAAATAAATTTAACTCTTTTATAACTTTGCATGCTTAAAATTGATGAAAAAGAAGTTGTTAAGACAATAATCAACTTTATTAAGGAGTATACTCAGAAGGCTGGCAGAAATAAAGTTGTTATCGGGCTGTCAGGAGGTATAGATTCCTCAGTTGTTGCCAAGCTTGCTGTCATGGCTTTGGGTAATGAAAATGTTTATGCATTATTCCTTCCAGATGTTTCCACACCTTTAGAAGATTTTGAGCACTCTCGTCTTATAGCAAAAATGCTTGATATAAATTATAAAACTATTGACTTATCTCCAATGATTCATTCAGTAACAAATGTATGCCAGGAAATGAATGAAATTGCTCTGGGCAATGTGAAAGCAAGGCTGAGAATGATATTTTTATATCAGGCAGCAAATGTGAACAACGCTTTAGTATGCGGCACTTCAAATAAAACGGAGTTACTCACTGGCTACTATACAAAATATGGAGATGGAGGAAGCGATTTCATGCCTATTGGCGATTTATACAAAACGCAGGTATATCAGCTGGCAAAATATCTGGAAATTCCTGAAGAAATAATAAAAAAGCCCCCAACAGCTGGCTTATGGAAAGGACAAACTGATGAAGATGAACTGGGAATAACATATGATAAACTGGATAGAATTCTTTATGGAATAGAAAGACAGATGAGTATCGAAGAAATCGCAAAAATTGCAGAAGTAGATGAAAATGAAGTGCTAAGAATATATGAAATGGTTAGCAGAATGGAACATAAACGTAGATTACCACCAATACCAAAAATTGGATTTAGAACAGTAGGCATTGACTGGAGATTTCCATTGAAGTTATAAAAAAAATAAAAAAAATTACAGTATCTTTTCCAGTTCTTCGTATTTTTTATGCAGTATTTTCAATGCTTCCTTTAAAGCATCTTTTGCAGTTAATGAGCCATCTGTTTCATATTGCATTATGATGCGATTTTCATCTCCCCAGACTTCTATTGCATCCTTTTTGCACGCTTCCATGCAACTCTTGCACAAAATGCAATTTTCAATTTTCTTTATAGAAAGCTTTTTCCTTTTTATTTCTAGAATGTCACGAGGACATGCCTCGACGCATGCACCGCATAAATTGCATTTTTCAGCATCTATTTCAATCACAGGATGATATTTGTATCCTATTCCACACACAACCTGCCATTTTGCATGATTTTTGCCTATACCCAATTCTGCCTCCGCTTCAAGTATCAAACGCTGATTTTTCAGGAGCTTGACAATAGGTATATTTTTATCAACAACTGCCCACATTGGATCTTCAGGCCTTAAATCTCCAGAATAAACAATGCATTCTCCTTCCTTGCTTAAGGTATAATGCACTGTGCAGCTGGGGCAACCCTTTCCTCCACAACTGCATTCCTTTCTGAAATTTAATAAATCAAGATGAGTAGGCAATGGAATCAAACCAAGGCGATGGGCAATGATTTCATCGAATAAGGCAGAAGTATTATCATATATGGTTACAGTTTCGATTGCAAGCTTCGGTATATCAGCAATTAATGTTCTCCTAATTGCATTTACAAAATATGGCTTTGTATCTTCAAATAGAATTTTTGCATAATTATCTTTTAATTCCAGAAATTTAATCTTCATACCCTTCTTCCCCTTCTACCGCCTTTTTCCCTGCATCCATCATGTGGCAAAGGAGTTACATCCTCTATCCTGCCTATTTTCAATCCTGCTCTTGCTAAAGCTCTTATTGCTGCCTGTGCTCCTGGGCCGGGGCTTTTGCTTCTCCCTCTTCCTATGCCCCTAACTTTTATATGAATTCCTTCTATACCCTTCTCTTTTATTTCCTCTGCAACTCTCTGGGCGGCAATCATGGCTGCATATGGAGAAGGCTCATCTTTATCGGCTTTAACAACCATTCCTCCAGAACATTTGGCCAGAGTTTCAGCTCCAGTAACATCTGTTACAGTAATGATTGTATTGTTATGGGAAGCAAATATATGCGCTATCGCCCACTTTCCCATTTTACGTCTCCTCCTTCTTTACCAGTATCTTTTCTTCTGCTTTAGGCCTCATAGGATGCATTTCATCGTTTAAAGGCGAGGAATATGAATATGTGATTTTATCTTCTTCCTCCTTCCTAACTAAATAAGAAGGAACTCTCACCTTTCTTCCATCTACAGCAATATGGCCATGAACAATAAACTGGCGAGCCTGTTTCGGAGTCTTTGCCAAACCATGTAGATAAACCAAAGTTTGTAAACGGCGAGCCAGTATATCTTCTACAGTCAAAGCTAAAACATCATCAAGGCTTGCATTCTCTGGCAATATACCCAATCTTGCCAGCCTTTTCAGCAACCTTTCTTTTTCCTTCTCCGCCTGCTCCTCTCCAGCCATTGCCAGAAGGCGGCGAGCCTGCTCTCTTATTCTTCTAAGAAATGTTTCTGCTCTCCATATCTCCCTTTTATTTCTAAGCCCGTATTTATGCAAAATTTCCTTCTCTCTCCTTATGCGCTCTGCCTCCCATGGATGAGAAGGAGTTTCATATTTTTTTCTTGGAAATTTTGGATCGCCCATGTTATTACCTCCTTGCCTTTCTTACGACTCCAACTGTGAGTCCTCTTCTCTTATTGCTTCTTGTCCTCTGGCCTCGGACAGGCAGGCCACGCTCATGTCTTATGCCGCGATAACTTCTTATCTTCTTAAGCAAATTAATATCCTCTCTTAATGTCAAATCAATCTCTGTGCCTATCAAATGCAAATCTTTGCCAGTATACAAATCCTTCCTCCTATTTCTAAGCCAGGATGGAAGCCAATCATTTATTGTTTCTATAGCCTTGCTCAATTTTTCTATTTCTTCATCTGACAAATTACCTATTCTCTCCTTTCCATCTACGCCAGAATAATTTATGATTGCATTAGCTACCATGAAATTAATACCTTTTATCTGAGTTAAAGCATATCGAGTGGGCTTGTTGCCATCGATATCAGTAGCTGCTATTCTGACTATATACTTGAATTCTTTATTTTCTTCTGCCATAGGTGGCATAAAATAGCAATTATATATTTAATATTTACTCATTGAAACTTCTTTTGCATCCCATGCAAATATTTTCTGATTCTTATGATAAACCCGTTTGCCGTGTGTTACATATCAAATTCCCTATCATTCGTATCTCTTTTCAACAAAAATTATTTCTTCATTATCATTTTATTTTATGGATTTGCTGGCTCTTGCTAAAAACATGAGAGCTATTCTTTATTTAAAGGAGAGAAATGAAAATTTCATAAAATTTGTTTTAAAATATAACAGGTGGCGAAGCATTGGTGTGCCAGATTTTATAGATATGCCAGAAGGAAAAAGTTTTGTTTCTCTTTCACCACCACAAAAAGCAGAAAAATTTTATTCCGAGCTAGAAAATGAAGAAAAGGCGATATTTCTTTCCATGCTTTATATAGCACCAGTTTTAACCATCCCCTCCTGCCTAAAGGATTTTGAAAAATATGAGATAATGCCCATAATGGCAAAGGAAATACTTGATATACGCGAAGGCTTACGCCATCTAAGAATTGCCGAATATTCAATGCTTGATTACAGACTTAGCAATGAAGATGAAGAAATGAATGAATACATTTCCAAAGATTTGAGAAGATTCTGGAGAATTAAAGGAGATAAAGTAAAAGTAGGAAGCTACTGCAGCATTGCCATTCCAGATGAAATAAAAGACGTTGCCAGGGGATATGCAATTGTTATAGGAATAAAAATTGAATAGAATACAAGGAAAAACAAGAAATAATCAACAACATCATTTTCGTAATAATGAATGTTCTCATGATTCTTCTTTTTCATCTATCTTCATTTTTGTTTCTGATGCTGTGTTGAATAATTCGTAAAATCTTTATTTTCTGGCAGCATCCCCAGCAAGGGGTGAGATGCCAGAAAAGAGGAATTGGAAAGAATATAATGAGAAATTAATAAAAAGAGGAGAGATTTGCATCTCCCTTGATTTCCTAGAAAACTGGGATAAAGAACTGGAAGAAATGAACAGAGGAAAGAAAGGAAGACCTTATGATTTTCCTCATTCATTTATGCTCTTCCTTGCTTTTATCCATGTAACATTTCTTCCATTTCGTCAAATAGAAGGATTTTTAAGAAAACTTTCTGAATATATTCCTAAACTAAAGGCAGCTGATTATACCACAATTTGCAAAAGGTTAAAGAAAATTGAGATTCCTTTCAATCCAAAGAATATATCAAATAATGCAGTTATTGCAATAGATACTTCTGGAATAAAGGTAACAAATAGAGGAGAATGGATCCGTCACAAATGGAAAGTAAAGAAAGGATGGATTAAAGTTCATATTGCAGTGGATACAAAAACAAAAAGTTTAGTAGCTCTTGAAATAACCGATGAAAGTGTTGGAGATGGAAGGATGCTAAAGCCATTGGTAGAGCAAGCAGAGGAAAATTTGAAAGATAAAAAGATAAAAAGAGTTCTGGCAGATGGGGCATATGATAGCAGAAAAAATTTCAATTATTTGGATAACAAAGGGATAGATCCGGTAATAAAGACAAGGAAAAATGCTTCCACGAAAGCAAGAGGCTCTCCTGCAAGAGCTAAAAAGGTGAGAGAAGTAAAAGAACTTGGATATGAAGGGTGGAAAGACAAATACAGATACGGAAAAAGATGGGCTGCTGAAACAGTTTTCTCTGGAGTTAAAAGAACATTTGGAGAAAGTGTTAGGGCAACATCTGTAGAGGGAATGTTTCAGGAAGTTAGAATGAAATTTCTCTTTTACAATATGCTAATCAACCTGTAAGAGAAATTCTTCTTTCCACTGAGATTAGTGGAAAGAATCGCTGGGCATTATTTGTTCAACACAGCAGTTTCTGAGAAAAAATTATATATTCCTTCATGCCCCCCATCCTTTTTATATTCATTTTATTTAATTTTGTGGATTTGTTCAAGCTTGCAAAATATCCCTTCATGGCTGAAGCAAAGGAATGGGTTAAGGAGCAAAAGGTAAACATCGAAGAAATTTTATTTGACGAACTGTATGAAAGAGCTAGGCAAAGAGGGATAGAAAGAGTTAAGCAGGCATTAGAAAAAGGCATAATATATGATACTCCATTGATAAATGATGTTGATTGTGCAATGGAAATCTTTTCATATCCAATTGCAAGGATGCTGGTTGTTGCAGTAGAAAGTGATTATTTATTGCGTAGATATGCCCTGGCAGAAGCAAAGAGAGCATATGAAAACATGAAAAATGAGGAGGAAGATTTCATTAGTTATCTGGCAAAGGAACTAGGCGTAGAAGTAAATGGTGAGAAAATTCATTTTGCAGATTACTTAAAATATGCCCCAACATGGGACATGAAATGGAAACTTGTTAATAGAGAGTTGAAAAATGGTTATGTAATACTTAGTAAAAATGAGGTGGCAAGATTAATTCAGGAAGCAATAAGAAAGAAAATTTATAGCGAGCTCTCATACATTTTTGCCCCTCCAGAAGTCAAAAAGGTGTTTAGAAATGAAATCATTGCCATAAAAAGCAGAATCGCTTTTAAAGATAAAAGCGTGAAAATGAAAGAAGTAAAGGCAGATTATTTTCCACCTTGCATTAAAAGTCTTGTTTCTGCCGCCAAATCAGGCATAAATGTGCCTCATGTTGGAAGGTTTACGATGGTTACTTTTTTGAATGCAATAGGAATGAGTATAGATGAAATTCTAAAAATATTTTCTTCCTCGCCAGACTTCAATGAAGAGAAAACACGATACCAAATAGAGCATATTACTGGAAGAATATCAAGCACTGTATATGCCCCTCCAAAATGCGATACAATAAGAACATGGGGTTTGTGTTATCCAGATGAATATTGCAGAGGAATAAAACATCCTCTCTTTTATTACAGGAGGAGGAGAAAATGAACTTTTTGAGGAGAAAATTTTACTCGTATTATTTACAGCCACGCATTGAATTTCCAGATAGGATTGAAAGAAGAGAATATGCATTTATTTTATTTAATGAGGATACCATGCATCGCCACATTTCCTTTTCTTCAAAAGAGGCTATTCTAACTTATTTTAAGGCAAATGTTCCAGCCCACGCATATTATTCTTCTGCTTATTATCGTATTCCATCTGCCAGTACAATGAAGGAAAAGCAATGGATGGGAGCTGATTTAATTTTTGATCTAGATGCAGATCATCTACCAAATATTGAAAATTTAACATATGAGGAGACTTTGCAGGAAGTAAAAAAAGAATTGCTGAAGCTTATATCATTTTTAACAGAGGATTTTGGATTCGGAAAACAGGATATAAGAATTTATTTTAGCGGGGGAAGAGGCTATCATTGCCATATAAGCAATAAAAGTGTTCTGGAATTAGGCAGCCAGGAAAGGAGGGAAATCGTTGATTACATTACTGCAAGAGGACTAGAAATAAAAGAAATTGTTGGAGAACGAAGCATTTATAAAGATAGATACATAGACAAAAGAATAGAAATTTATCCAGACCATGGAGGATGGAAAGGAAGGATAGCCAGAGGCATAATAAACTTTTTTAAGCAAATAAAAAGCATGGAAAGAGAGGATGCAATCAAAGAATTAATGAAAATAGAAGGAATAGGTGAAAAAACTGCAGAAGCGCTGTATGATGCCCTTACTGATGAAAGAATGAGAAGAATAGAGAAGGGGATGATTGATCAGGCTTCGGAATTCAGGAGAATTGTGAAGCCATTGATAAAAAGGCTCGCCGTCTCTTTGCACAGCGAGGCAGATGAACCAGTTACAGCAGATATAAAAAGGCTGATAAGATTGCCTGGAAGTCTTCATGGAAAAACTGGGCTGAGAGTTACAAAAGTAGATATAGATGCAATAGAGGATTTCGATCCTTTAACACATGCAGTTGTATTTGGAGATAACATGATTAAAGTTAATGTGGAAAAGCCAATTAAAATAAAAATGATGGAAAATGTCTATGAACTGAAGAAGGGAGTTGCTACACTACCGGAATATCTCGCAGTTTTTTTGGTTGCTAGAAGAATGGCTGTTGCTTAAATTTCCTTGAATTTCTTCTTCATGTAAACTGCTCCAACTACAACAGCTGCCACTAAAAATGCTATGACATATAAGCCAAAGCCCTTTTCTTTTATTTCATGTGGATACTCTGTTGCTCCAAATAATGCATGCCCATCTATGATTTCATAGCTATCTATTGCATCCGGCTTTTCCCATGAATATAATGGAGTCCATACCTTCAAATCTGGGTCGCCGAAATAACAGACATTCTCCTTTATATCCCACCACCACTGCTTGGTTAAATATCCTATGCCAGTATGCATTATTCCATTGGTGAAAGCCTCTCCAACTGTCTTGCCCAAAGCTATATCTCTTGCAAACATTTCCATGGCAAAAGCAGAATACCAAGATGTTTCCCATGGGTCTATAACTTGGAATACAGAGCCATGCCTTACTAATGTCAAATGCAAATATGTATTTGAAATCAAGCATGAACCGGCATTAAAACCGCATGAATGAATATTACCTAAAGCTTTATCCATGTCATATCCAGTATAATCTTTTGTTCTAAGCCTTCCAAACAGCACTGTTATAATATTTCCATCATATCCTGCTTTTTGTCCAATCCATGTATTCTTTATTATTGGTATATCACTAAGCCTTGCAGGAACAATGTCTACACCAAGCAATTTACTCTGCGACAATACATCTGGCTCTTCAGTGCTTCCATCCAGATAACCAGGCAAGTATATTTCATACCCACGCCATGGATTTGGCTCAATGGTTGGCAAACTGATATTTATTCCAAAGAATCCTGGAACTCCATATGGATCCCAGAATGATAAGCTGCCAGAATCACCGTGCCATCCATGTGTACATTCAAGCCACATTATGACGCCACGATTCAAATTCTCCATGGTAGCAGAAAAGTTAGTTGTAAATGCAATATCATAACCTGCTTTTTTAAGGTAAAACGGAACTATCTCGCTTTCTGTCAAATCCGGCCAGTATGCACCATATTTTCCATATTTAGCTAAAACATTATTATCTATTGGATTGTTTGAAGGCTCATAATATGGGGTTACACCACTTGCACATGTATAATTGAAACCCCAGTATTTGCTGGCTCTTTCATTAAAGCGATGACAATATGTAATCCATGAATTCAGTACTGGATAATAGAATTGTTCTTCTTGGCTTGGCTTAAGTATGTTCAGTGCGCCGCTTGGCATCCTAACGCTTTTACTTCCATTGATAAGCATTATTCCCTGCTTGCTTAAAGCAGGATTTGCAAATATTACAGCGGGATAGAAAACGCTCCTGCATATCCAGTAGGATGTATCAACTGGCGAGCCCATTATTCTTCCAGAATAAGCAACTCCTACAAGCATTCTGTCCCATGGCGTACCAATATCAAACTGCCCGGCAACAGTTATAATGCTCTCTATTTTTCCTGGCTCATCTAAGCCAACGCTGCCCAAAAAATCATATACTTCTTTACCACTCAGATACATTGCAGCAACATTTGGCTCTTCATCTCTAATGGCATGCTTTTTCCACCATTCATTATGCCATACCACCGCCTTTGACAACTGGCTATGCATATCAACAGCTATTAATGGCGCACCATGGTGGGCAGCAAGATAGGCAGCAGGCGCAACATATAATGCGCCATTTTTCTCCCCTTCCGGCTTTAATTTTTCTACAAGCCAGTAGCTCCAGGGATCGATGGTTGTAAAAACAATATCGTTTTCCCGAGTTGTATTCCTTATTTCCTTATAAAGAGGTATGAGATCATTGAATTCTTTTTTAATATCCACCATTGTTTCAATTTCTTCTTTAACGCTTGATTTTCCTCCTATATCTATGAAGTATATGTTTCTTACTCCTAACTTTCTCATTGTCTCTATAACAGAATCTGGCACTTCATCAGGCTTTACATACAGCAAAGGAGCGTTGATTAAAGAGGCAAAAACAGCTCCTTCAGCAGCATTCATTATATAATTTGCCTGTTTCTCTGGCAACTTGCACTCCCAAGAATATTTGAGGGTATAGCTAATTGAAGAATTTGCCTCTGTTAGCTGAATGATGACTGCCTTATATTTTCCCTCTCCTAACTGATCTAGATGTAACTTCTGCTTCGATGTATTTGTTGCTGTTGCTACTCCTACGGCAACATTATTTTCATCTACAATTATGAGACCAAGTTTTCCGTCTCCTTTCCAAGATAATTCAAAATCAATATTTCTTGCCATGAAAGGCGGCACATCTGGGAGCTCAATCTCCTCCCCAGGATATAATTGCAAATCAATATAATATGTAACCTTTCCAGTAAGCATATCTTTTGCCCTCTGCCCTATTGTACCGTGTCTCTCCCCAAATATACCTTTTGTTGGAATATCCACAATGGCTGCTTTCCATTTTCCAGGATTATACACATATGTTTCAAGCTCTTCATATGGTCCAACCAGAATATTCCAGTTTTCTGAGGAGCCAACTTGCATTAATTCGCCGTCATAATAACAGTAAAGCTGCAAATCAGGATCTGCAGCAGTAACTGTTAAGCCCCCTTGTAACAGGCCAAGGGTTGCTAAAAACATAATATTTGGCAGCCAGCTTACAGATGGCCAGTATAAATCAGCTTTTATATATTTATATTCAGGAGGAACATAAAAATCGCTGTATTGCGGAGCTAGTGAATCCTGTTTTACTCCTGTTAAAGTTATTTCTTTTATTTCTTTCGGGGAAATTGTCCCGCTTACTTGATTTTCTGTCCTGTTATAGCTGCCATACAAAACATCTCCAACAACTGCAACAACAGCCTCTTTACTGTAACTCCAGTCATGCAGGGCAATTTTACTTGCTATTTCATAAATATCATTGCTCTTTATTACTGTATAATTGTCCGCTTTCCATGGTTTCTCATCCACATTTATATATTCTATTTCCTTAAACTTTCCAGAATAAGTTTTCCAATCTTCCATGAAGTAGTCTAATCCCTGGCGAGCATTCAAGGAAAGCTCTTCTTCCTTACCCTTCTTATAATCATCATAAAAGAGGAGTGGATATGAATATATCCTTCCAGTATTTTCATCATAAAATACACTGGCTGGTATAGCAGCCATATAAGCAAAATCATCCACCAAGCTATTCTCATCAAATTTTACGAATGTTGCCTTTTTCACAGGCACCACTTTTGCCCAAGAAACTCCTTCGAATCCGGATGGCAATTCTTCTATATCTTCTGCTATGGTCGGCAAGATAAACATGGAAACTATGATCAAAGGAATAACCTTGCGCAGCATGGTAAATAAATGAGATATTAATATTTAAGTATTTCATGTATTATCTTTATGCTAAGCTATTCAAAACTCCGTAATATTGAACAGAGGGAGAAGGCATCTTCTTTTCTAACAGATATAGGCCCAGATTTTTATAAGCAGGCGATTCAGCATATAAAGGAGCTTGAGGAAAGAGTAGAGGAGGAAAAAATAAAAAACCCTGCATCCAAAAAACTTGTTTTGCTTGCAGATGAGCTAAGAAACACTAAAAGGGTTTGGGAGAATATATTTGAAAGGAGGGAGAAAAAAATTGTGTTGGCCGCTCTATCAGCAGTAAGGGGCGGCAAGGCAATACCTGAAAATTTAACGAGAGAAGAAAAAGTATTTTATGAGGCGCTAGTGAGCCTGTTGAAAGAACACAGGAAAAGAATTTTTGAAAGCCAAGAGAAGGAATTCGTGATAGTTAGAATTACAAAGGATATTCCTCAATTTGTGGGAAGCGACATGAAAAAATATAGCTTAAAAAAGGAGGATGTTATTTCTCTTCCTCCAGATGTCGCAAAAGTTCTTTTAGCTAGGGGAGCAGCAGAGGCAATTAAGGCAGATTTTTGATTTCTTCAAGAAGCTTTGAAAGTATCTCTCCTGCTTTGCCCCTCAGTTTATAATCTGCAATATGACTTATCATTGTATCTTCCCTATTTATTTCAATGATGGTTGCTCCTTTTCTTTTTGCTATTGAAGGGAGTTCAGCAGCCGGATAAACAACGCAGGATGTTCCTATCACAAGCATCAAATCGCATCTATTTGCCATATCAAAAGCCTTTATCAATGCATCTTTTGGAATTGCTTCACCAAAGAAAATTATATCTGGTTTGATTATTCCTTCGCATCTGCACTTTGGAGGCAATTCTTCCAAGCTTATTTCATCTATGCCATATTTTGCTCCACATTTCATACATGTAAGTCTATTAAAATTTCCATGAAACTCGATTACATTTTTACTCCCTGCCTTTGATGCAGATTATCTATATTCTGTGTTATCACTGCCTTTAATATGCCTTCCTTTTCCAGTTCAGCCAGAGTATAATGGGCAGGATTCGGCTCTACATCTTTAAAAGTCAATAGCATTTCTGCCAGCATTTTCCATACTTTAGCTGGATTGGCTATGAAGTTTTCTATATAGCCGTATTCATTTATGTCATATCTACTCCATAACCCATTTTTGCTTCTAAAATCTGGAATGCCTGATTCTGTTGAAATTCCCGCCCCTGTCAAAGCTATTGCAAATTTTGCCTCTTTTATTTTTTCTGTAACCTCTCTCATGTTCCTTCCTTCCAGCTTTTCATATATTTTATCTGTTCCCTGGTAAGTCTATCTATTTTTATACCCATTGTTTTTAATTTTCTTTTTGCCACTTCCCTGTCTATTTCCTCCGGCACCCCATAAACTTTGTTCTGTAACTTGCCTTTATTCTCAACAAGCCACTTTACAGCTAAAGCCTGATTGGCAAATGACATATCCATTACATCTGGAGGATGTCCCTCGGCAGCAGCCAAATTCACGAGTCTTCCTTCAGCCAGCAGATAAATTTTTCTTCCATCTTGCAGTGTGTATTGAGTTACATTTTCTCTTATTTCTTCTTTGCTAACTGCATTTTCTTCAAGCCATTCAACATTTATTTCGTTATCAAAATGGCCTGAGTTGGCAATTACAGCACCATCTTTCATTCTTTTGATTGCATCTCCATCAATAACGTGCTTATTGCCTGTTACAGTAACAAAAATATCCCCTATTTTAGCTGCCTCTTTCATGGGCATTACCTGAAAACCATCCATGGCAGCCTCTAAAGCTTTAATTTCATCCACCTCGCACACTATAACCTTTGCTCCCATCCCGCGAGCTCTATTAGCTAAACCTTTTCCACACCATCCATAGCCAGCAACAACAAAATTTTTTCCAGCTAATAATAGAGAAGTTGCTCTCAATATTCCATCTATTGTTGACTGCCCTGTTCCATATCTATTGTCAAAGAAATGCTTTGTCATTGCATCATTTACTGCTATGATGGGATATCGTAATATGCCTTCTTTTTCCATCACGCGCTGCCTGTTAACGCCTGTTGTTGTTTCTTCTGTGCCGCCTATAACATATTTAAGCAAATCTTTTTGCTTTGTATGCAATGTGGTAATCAAATCTCCTCCATCATCCATTGTAACATGAGGTTTTATTTTCAGAACTTGTTCGATGCACCAGTAATATTCCTTGTTATTTCCACGCCATGCATATGTGGCTATACCATTTTTTGCAAGATATGCGGCTACACTATCATTTGTTGAAAGAGGATTAGAGCCGGCTAAAGCAACTTTAGCTCCTCCTGCTTTTAAAGTTTTTATCAGCACAGCCGTCTCTTTTGTTACATGAAGACATGCAGCTATTCTTACTCCTTTCAATGGCTTTTCCTTCTCAAAATCCCTTCTTATGTCCATTAAAACTGGCATATGCTGCTCAGCCCATCTTACAAGTTTTTCTCCTTCGTCTGCCAACTTTATGTCCTTCACTTTATATTCCATGGATGGAAAACAGAATCAAGTTTAAATTATTTTGTTGCTTTAGGTACTATCAAAATGATTGGCTCAATGCCATAACATCTGCTTCCGTTAACTATGATATAAAACATGACATTTTCAACTTGCGCAATTTCAACAAACTTCAGATACAAAAATACTGTATTTTTCCATATTCAGTCATCATTTATCAAAACTTTTTAATAAACCTTTTTGTTTTACTTTAAAAGTTTGAGGGTGGTATTCATGAAGAAAATTGTTGAAGAAGCTATTGCGAGAGCGGGAAATAATGAAACTGTAACATTATCTGAGGAGGATCTAAGAGAAATGGAAGAAAGAAATAAGGAACTGGAAGAAGTTCTGGCGGGGTTAACAACAAACATAAAAGTAGTTGGCTGTGGAGGAGCCGGAACAAATACCATAGAAAGATGTTTTGAAGCAAAAATCTATGGAGCAGAGCTCATAGCCATAAATACTGATGCCCAGCATCTTTTGCATGCAAAGGTCCCTCATAAAATTCTCATAGGCAAGCACGTCACAAAAGGCTTGGGAGCAGGCTCATTGCCAGAAAAAGGAAGAGAAGCAGCCATAGAAAGTGAGAGCGAAATTAAGAAGGTGCTTGAAGGGGCTGATATTGTTTTCATTACTTGCGGACTCGGTGGCGGAACAGGCACAGGCTCTGCCCCAATAGTGGCAAGAATTTCAAAGGAGATAGGTGCCCTGACTCTTGCAATAGTAACGCTTCCTTTTAGTGTAGAAGGACGTGTGAGAAAAGAAAATGCTGAAATGGGGCTCGCACGTCTTAAGGATATAGCCGACACTGTCATAGTCATTCCAAATGATAAATTGTTGGAAATAGCTCCTCGTTTGCCTTTGAATAAGGCATTTAAAGTAGCAGATGAGATTTTAATGAGGAGCATTAAGGGAATAACTGAAATGATTACAAAGCCCGGCTTGATTAACCTTGATTTTGCTGACTTGAAGACGATTATGAAGCAGGGAGGAGTCGCAATGATTGGACTTGGAGAATCTGATAGCGAGAACAGAGCTGTGGATGCAGTAAATGAGGCTTTGTCCTCTCCGTTGCTAGATGTGGATATAAGTGAAGCTTCTGGCGCTTTAGTAAATGTGATTGGCGGAGAAGATATGACGATAAAGGAAGCAGAGGGAGTTGTAGAAGAAATTTACTCCCGCATTAATCCAGATGCAACAATAATCTGGGGAGCAGGAATTGATCCAAGCTTAAAGGGTACAATAAAAGTAATGATTGTGCTTACTGGCGTAAAATCAAAGCAGATTTTAGGACCTTCTACTGAAATAGAAGAGAAAGAATACGGAATAGATATGATAAGATAAACATGAAGCTGATAGATAAAGCGTGGGAAGTACAGCGTAAAATAGAGCAGCGTTTCCAGCGAATAGGTAAAGGAAAATATGGGCGAGTATTCAAAATGGCTCGCAATCCTGATCCAGATGAATATGCAAAAACTGCTCAGATGACTGCCATAGGGATTTTAATCATTGGACTTATTGGCTTCACAATTTTCATTTTAGCAACTGAAGTTGCACCATGGATTGCTGAGAAAATAGGGATTTAATATGACAAAGATTTTCGTGATTAAAACACAAGTAGGGCAGGAGGAAAACGTTGCAAATTTATTTGAGAAAGCCAGCAGAAGAACTGGAAAGATTTATGCCATACTTGCTCCAA
>JAJRYN010000106.1 GCA_024275755.1 archaeon
AGAAGCAAATAAATACCAATGGAAAGAGAGTCCAACATGGGTATTCAACGGAACTAAATCATACATGATCAAGATTTACTGGTTCGGTAACGTTGATCTTTATATTGATAGACTCAGTATATTAGCAAGAAGAGGGGTAATAGGTAAAGGCTGGCCCCATGAAGCAATGATGTTATTTACAGTGAGCTCGGCAGATAGCGTTCGAATTGGTTATTATACCCAAAAAAGTGATGGAAATCATTCTTACGTGTGGTTCTCTGCGTATTTTTCGAGAGATGGAAAATATCATCATGTGGCTGTAACCCTAGAGAATGGGATCAAGAAATGCTATGTCGATGGAGAATTAAAGGCAACCATAGAAGATCAAGGAGATCTATACAATGGCGTTAGCAGCATATATATTGGAGGAGGTACATGGAGGACTTTCTTTGGCGATATCGATGATGTCCGTATTTACAACAGAGCATTAACAGCGGAAGAGATACATCAAAACTATTTGGAAAACATCACTCTAGATGGGCTAGTTTCATGGTGGAAATTTAATAAAGGCGTAGGTAAATTTGCTTATGATTATGTTGACAATAATGATGGCATAATATATGGAGCTATCTGGACAGAGCCAAGAAATAATACACCTGAGGATGCATGGTTTATGGGAAAAATGGAAGTGAGGCTAAATTCAACTCCAGCGAATGTTGAAGGAGAATGGCAGCCTCAATGGGAATATAATTATACATTTAGTATAAATAGAAAAGGCGTTTTCAAGTTAGCGTTCCTGTTATTTAAAGGGGAAACCGAAGATTTTGTGATTGGCGGAGAGTATCCCGAAGAAATCGATAGAATCGATAAAGCATATAGAGAATGTCATCTGTGGATCACTGTTGAATGATAAGTGAAGAAAAATTGAAGAGGGGTTTGTGTAACTCCTCATTCATTATAAAGTGAAGAGAACAGCTTAGTGGTCAATTCTCACGAAAAAATAAGAAAAAGAATATATTATTGGCACGAAAAAGGAGAAGGACACAAAGAGATGTTATTCATTTTCCTCCTACGATAAATTTTTAAGGGAAGGAAAAATTACAACGTGAGAATATGGCGATTGAATTAGCAGAATGCATGAAACTTTTACTGGGCATCGTTCTCATGATTTTTCCTGGTTATCTGCTGAGTTTCTCTGTTTTTAAAAAGATAAATGTTGTGGAAAGAATTGTTTTTGGCTGGGCATCGAGCATTGTTATATGCTCTCTCGTTCTCATTTTCTCCTCAGTATTCTTTAAGGTTACCGCTGGATATTTTTATGCTATATTTTTGTTATATACTGCAGTAGCTATTATAGCATTTTTGTGGAAAGGAAAGGAAAATTTTTCATTTCATATAGAAAGAAAATTTTTGTTTAAAATTATCATTCTGATTGGCATAACTATATTTGTTTTTTATCTAACTTTCCTTCCACACATAAAACAAAATTATTATCTTCCTTTTCATGGTGATGAGTGGGTTCACTGGGCATTTACAAGAGCTTTTATGGAAGAAGGTTCAATAAAATTCACCAACCCCTTCACAGGAAAAGGAGAGCTTCTTAATCCAGAAATAGGCTTCCATGTTTTTCTGGCTTCTTTCAAGTGGCTTTCCACAGCGGATTTAAGAAATATCTTTGTTTTTATGCCATCCGTTATAGCTGTGTTTACAGCGTTAGCTGCATTTTGTATAGGAGAAAGAGGAGATAAAAAATTTGGGCTTACAGCTGC
>JAJRYN010000107.1 GCA_024275755.1 archaeon
CCCTTCAAGGCAACATACTATTTTGTTCTGCACTTCCATGAATTTCTCTATTATTTTTCCGTAAAAATTTACAGAGAGCTTTAAGCCTCCCAAATAATCAGCATGGTGGCTATCAAATCCAGCAGAAATTATAATTAAATCTGGAGAAAATTGTCTGGCTATTGGAATCATAATTTCATCAAGCAGTTTTTCTATGCATTTTTCGCCCGTTCCATGTGGCAGCGGAGCATTAACTGTATAGCCCTCTCCCCCCTCGTTTCCTACCTCCTCGATTCTTCCTGTGCCAGGGTAGTGAGGATAGAGATGAAATGATTGATACATAACATCGCTTCTCTCATAAAAAATATCCTGCGTTCCATTGCCATGGTGAACATCATGGTCAAAAATTAAAATTTTATATCTTTTTTCAGCAATTAAGTTGGCAGCGATGGCAGCATTATTGAACAAGCAAAATCCCATGGAACGATGGCGAGTAGCATGATGGCCTGGGGGTCGTATCAAAGCAAAGGCGTTGCCACCCTTTTCCATAACAATCTGACAAGCCTTTATCATGCCACCTGCAGCAAGCTTTGCCACTTCATATGAATATTCATTTGTATATGTATCTGGATCAAGCCATCCGATATGCTTGGCTGTTTCTATCATCTCCTGGCTATGAACTTTTGCAATTTCATTTTCATTGGCTATAGAAGGTTCAATAAATTGCAGCTTTTCATAAAATGGCATTTTTTGGAGTAATCCCATCGTTGCCTTCAAACGGGAGGCATTTTCTGGATGTGATGCATTGTCGTGCAAAAGATATTTATCAGAATAAATAATGAAAGTCATAATTTGAAAAAGGATGGAAATATTTAATATATTCCTATCCCAAAAAATATAAGCGGAAATTGATTCAGACACGATGCTATGCAGCTTCCAGTCATAATAGCATTTGTAGTATTTTTTTCAATAGCAACCCGCCAAATACTCAGCATAAAATTTGGTTTAAAGTTAGAAATATGGCAGATAATGTCGTGTGGGGCAATTGGGGTTCTAATAACAGGCCAAATCACACCTTATGAAGCAGCAAAAGCTGTCAATATGGACGTTATGTTATTTCTTCTAGGTGTTTTTATAATTGGGGGAGCTTTGGAAGAAAGTGGCTATGTCATGCAAATTTCAAATATTATTCCCGGAAAGGTAAAATCCATGAATCAGCTTATTATTGCTTTAATTTTCGTAATTGGTTTTACATCTGCTTTTCTTATGAATGATACGGTGGCGATTATGGGTGTACCCATCATCTTATATCTTTCAAAAAATTATAAAATATCTTCTAAACTGCTTATACTATCTCTTGCATTCTCTGTTACGACTGGTAGCATTATGAGTCCAATCGGTAATCCACAGAATCTTTTGATAGCTGTAGATAGTCCCATTCCTGATCCATTCATAACTTTTCCAAAGTATCTCCTTTTGCCCACAATAATAAATCTGATTATGGTATATCTGGTACTCAAGATATTTTTTCATAAAGAATTTAATATCTCCCTATCAGATAATGCTTATAACAAGGTGATGAAGGATACAAAAATGGTTCTGTTAGCAAAATCATCTATATCCTTATTCTTGTTTCTGATAGCAATAAGAATTATAACATCTATTATGGGATTTAGAATAATACAGCTATGGCTTATCCCTATTATTGCCTCTGTTCCTCTACTATTTAGTGGAAGAAAATTCATCAAGATAATTAAGAATGTTGATTGGCGTACACTAATATTTTTCATGGCAATGTTTGTATTAACAAAAAGCATCGAAGATACACAATTCTTCCAATCTGTAATAGACAACACAGGTCTTCATATTGCTTCTCTACCAACTATATTTTTCGTAAGTATTATATCTAGTCAACTCCTGACAAATATTCCTTTTGTAGCATTTTATTTACCATTGCTCATTCATACTGGGGCAGGAATAAAAGAATATATGGCTCTTTCCGCAGCCAGCACCATTGCTGGAAATTTTACACTGTTGGGGGCTGCAAGCAACGTTATAATAGTACAGAATGTTGAAAAAAGAGGAGAGACAATAACCTTCCTTGATTTTGCAAAAGTTGGTATTCCTTTGACATTTATAAATGCAGTTGTTTACTACATATTCTTAAGCTTATGAAATGAAGACCAAAAATATTTGAATAATGCCTAGCAAAAAATTTTATATACCCCTTGAGATATTAGAAATTGCTCTTTTGGGGTGTAATTTATGGAAATGGAAACAAAAAAAGGCACAACAACCCTCGGGCTTGTGTTTAAAGACGGAATAGTAGCAGCTGCAGAGCATCGTGCAACCATGGGTACGTTAATTGCTCATAAAGTAGCAAAGAAAATATTCAAAATAGATGATCATATGCTACTCACTACAGCTGGACTTGTTGGTGATGCACAACTCCTGGCAAGATTTCTAAGAGTTGAGGCAGAACTGTATAAGCTGGAGAGAGAAGAAAAAATGCCTGTAAAAGGGGCAGCAACCTTGATGGCAAATATACTCAATCAGAGGAAATTTTATCCATATTATGTTCAGCTTATCATAGGAGGCGTTGATTCTACTGGCCCACATATATTTTCACTGGATCCAGCTGGAGGAGCAATAGAGGACATTTATACTACTACTGGCTCAGGCTCACCATATGTATTTGGAGTGCTTGAGGATAATTATAAAGAGAATATGGAACTTGATGAAGCAATAAATTTGGCCATCCGTGCCATGACAGCTGCTATGAAGAGAGATGCTGCCTCTGGCGATGGAATGGATGTTGTGGTTATTACAAAGAAGGAGTATAGAGAACTAAGTCGTGAGGAAATTGAAGAGCGGAAAAAGAAATTGGGATTATAAATTATATTCATGCCAGCAGAAGACCTTTTGAATAAGATAGAGGAAGAAATAAAAGCAGTCATTCCAGCAGACATTAGGATAACCGATATCGAGTTTGAGGGAGCAGAACTCGTAATATATACCAAAGACCCAGAAAAATTCGCAGAAAAAAGTGATTTGGTAAAGCAGCTTGCCAAAAAACTGCAGAAAAGAATAGTCGTTAGGGCTGACCCATCAGTTCTAGAGAGCATTGAAGAAGCAGAGAAAAAAATAAAGGAGCTGATACCGGAGGAAGCAAAACTTGTAAATATATATTTTGAACCAGATGTTGGAGAAGTCACGATAGAAGTAGAAAAGCCGGGTGTGGCAATTGGCAAAAAAGGAGCATTGCTTAATGAGATAAGAAAAGCAATAGGATGGGCTCCAAAAGTTATTAGAGCTCCTCCAATGCCTTCTAAGACTGTTCAAGATATAAGAAAATATCTCAGAATGGTTGCTGAGGAAAGAATAAATTTTCTGCGAAAGCTTGGAAGAAGGCTGCATAGAGGAACAAGTGAAGGGGAAAAGTGGATAAGAATAACATCTCTGGGTGGCTATAGAGAAGTTGGCAGAAGCTGCACACTTCTTTCAACACCAGATAGCAAAATATTGATTGATTGTGGAATTGATGTTTCTTCTCCTGATAATGGCTCTCCTTATCTTCACATGCCTGAAGTATTGCCACTAGACTCCATCGACGGTGTTGTCGTCACACATGCACATCTTGACCATTGTGGCTTGGTCCCGATGCTCTTCAAATATGGATATGATGGTCCTGTTTATACAACATATCCAACAAGAGATGTTATGGTTTTGCTACAGATGGATTATTTGCGTGTTTGTGCCGATGAGGCAAAAAAGCCGCCATATAGCTCAGAGCATATAAGAAAAGAGATAGCAAATACTATTCCATTAAACTACGGAGATACAACAGATATCGCTCCGGATATTCGTCTTACAATGCATCGCGCCGGCCATATTCTTGGCTCAGCAATATGTCATTTTCACATTGGAGACGGACTTTTCAATATTGCCTTTTCTGGAGATATAAAATATGAGAAGACATGGCTTTTCAGTGCAGCAGCCACTCATTTTCCAAGATTGGAGGCATTGGTGCTTGAAGCGACATATGGTGGCAAGAACGATATACAACCATCTCGCAAAAAAGCTACAGAGCAGTTGAAAGACATAGTCAAAAAGACGCTTGAAAGTAAGGGAAAGGTATTAGTCCCTGTTTTTGCCATAGGTAGATCCCAGGAAGTTATGATTGTCCTCGAACATTTGATGAAAGAAAAGGAAATTCCAGAGGCACCCATTTATTTAGATGGCATGATATGGGAGGCAACCGCCATACATACCGTATATCCTGAATATTTAAACGCTGATTTGAGAAAGAAAATATTTCAGGAAGGAGAAAATCCCCTCATGTCAGAGATTTTTGAGAGAGTGGATAGCTATGATAAAAGGAGAGAAATAATAGATGATAAGGATCCATGCATTGTTCTTGCAACAAGCGGTATGCTGAATGGCGGCCCTGTTATGGAATACTTTAAAGCATGGGCAGAAGGAGAAAGAAATACCCTTGTATTCGTTGGTTATCAGGCGGAGGGCACTCTTGGAAGAAAAATACAGAAAGGATGGAAGGAAGTTGTGATAGGGGATAAAGTGATAAAGATAGAAATGAATATAGAAACATGCGAAGGTTTTTCTGGCCATTCTGATAGAAATCAACTTATGAATTATGTGAGAAATCTTACACCTAAGCCAAAGAAGATAGTGGTGAACCATGGAGAAGAATCAAAATGTCTTGACTTGGCAGCAAGCATCCATAAGAAATATGGAATAAGCACTTTAGCCATCAGAAATCTCGAAACGGTAAGGTTTAGGTAATAATTTATAAATAAACAAACAATTATACTCTCAAGGTGGATTATCATGCGAGAGAGGAAGTTACTGATAGTGTTTGTAGCCATTTTATTACTATGGATAAACTTGAATGGAAGCGTATCTTCGTACACAGAGGAGAAAATATATTTTTATGTTTTTGAAAAGGAGAACCTCCTTTTCAAGTTTGTATCTGTTTATGATGGAACTAATTACACATGGGATTTTGGAGATGGAACTATAGGATATGGAAAGGTAACAGAGCATCAGTATTTAATGCCAGGAATATATGAAGTGAGATTGATTGTGAGAGATAATGGAAATGAAATAGTAAATTATAGCCAGACAATAAATACAGCAAATATCCCTCCTATACCAGATTTTTATTATACTCCGGAATATCCATATACTCTCGAAACAGTGTTTTTCTTTGATAATTCGACAGATCCAGATGGCTATATTATAAACTGGACCTGGCATTTTGGAGATGGAGGCATAAGTTATTTGCCAAATCCAAATCATACTTATTTAAAAGCTGGTGAGTACAATGTTACTCTAACGGTAGTTGATAATGAATTTAAGGCAAAAACTGTAGCAAAGCAAATAATAGTAAGAAACAGGCATCCAGTGGCAAAATTCTACTGGACAGGAAATCAGGAAGGAACGCTTACGTTCTATGCCAATTATCTGTATGACCCTTCTTATGACCCAGATGGAAGTATAGTAAACTACACATGGGACTTTGGAGATGGAACTATAGGCTATGGAGAATGGGTGGAACATGTTTATGCGGAAGATGGAATATATAATGTTACTCTAACTGTATATGATGACAATGGTGATAGCAATTCAACAACAAGAAAAATACACAGTTACAATGAGATTCCAGTAGTCGATTTTGAATATACGCCAGAGACACCAACAGATTTGGATAACATAACATTCATCAGCACTTCCTATGATCCCGATGGCACTATTGTGAATTGGACTTGGACTCTCGGAGACGGAGCTATGGCATATAATGAAACATTCATCCATAAATATGCAGATGATGGGTATTATACAGTATGGCTGTGGGTTGTAGACAATGAAGGAGCATTTAATTCCACGCATGAAACAATCCATGTAAGAAATGTTCCTCCAGTTGCAAATTTCACATGGGAGCCGCATTTTCCAATTCCAAACAGAAACATCACCTTTAACGCTTCTTCCAGTTATGATTTAGATGGTACTATAACGACATATCAATGGAAGTTTGGAGACGGAGGAGCAGCTTTTGGCATGGTGGTAAATCATTCATATGCAGAAGATGGGATATATAATGTCACTCTAACCGTATATGACGATGATGGTAACTCTACAAGTATTCAGAAAAAATTGCTTATAGCAGATTTTTACGTAGATGAAAATGTTTTCGATCCATTGAATCACACATGGAACAAAATACAGGATGCAGTCAATAATGCAACAGATGGAACTTTCATATATGTGAGACAAGGTACATATAACGAGGATGTATACATCAATAAAGCAGTTAAAATAGTCGCAGAAAATGCAACCCTAAAAGGCAGCAATTATTCCTTCTATCTTGTCAAAGACGGTATAATGATAAAGAATTTTGTTATCAGAAATTCAGATAAAGGCATAGTTATAGATGCAAATAATGTTTTCATAGAAAATTTTGCATTGAATGGAAATAAATTGGGTTTCATTGTAAAGGGCAATGAAAATATAATTATGGATGTAACTGTCGATTCATCAAACGCTTCTCTTATTATAGAAGGTGACGATAATTACATTGAAAATGGAAGTTTCCATGGAAACATATATGGCTGTAAAATATATGGTGAAAACAATATACTGATAAATAATAGTTTTTCAGGATTGTATGGTATTTATGTTGAGGGGTCCAGCAATCTTATAGAGAAAAATTATGTCTCAAATAGCATATACGGCCTATATTTAATGAATGTAAATGAAATAGAAAGCAACACTGTTGAAGGATGTTCCTATGGAATGAAAATAATGAGTTATTCCTTCATAAAATTCAACAAGTTTATAGGCAATACTTATGGTATAGAGGCAACCACATACTTTGCTATAAAGGATGCGTATTTTGCAGAGAATAAAATATCCATTTCCTCTGAAGATATAGCGGCGAGCAATATAAGTATTTTTGGAGGAGATTATGGAATTGTTACAGATAATGGAACAATTCACGATTCATCTATTCAAAATGCAGATGTCGCTATGAAAGTAAAAGGAGAGGCACATCTCCATAACATTTCCATAAAGGATTGCGATAAAGGTATAGAAGGGAGTGGAGAAGCATTAATTTCAGACTGTCAATTCATAAACAATCATGTTGGAATAGATGAAATAGAAAGCGATGTGTTAAATTCGATATTTGCTGGCAACTACTACGCTATAAAAGGACACGATATCTTTGTTTTTAATTCAACATTCCCAGGAAATGAATATGGATTCTCTCTCACAGACAATGATACTGTGGAGAGAAGCATATTTACAGGAAATACAATGGCTCTAGACATCAGCGGAGAAAATAATGTTATAGAAAATAATATAATAAAAAGCAATACATATGGAATAAAAGTGGAAGCATCTCATAACAGCATGAAAAATAATGTTATAGAAAATAACACTTACGGTATCAGAATAATTTTTTCCCCTTTCAATCTTCTTCAATCAAACGAGATAAATAATAACCAATACAATTTCGATATAGAGGGGAGCAAACTTCGACATTTTTATCAAATGATAGAAGAAAGCAATAAAATAAATGGAAAAAGCATGTTTTATCTAATAAATCAATCTAATAATGTAATAAACCAAGAATGCGGTTATCTTGCCCTCATAAATTGTAGCAACATTTCTATCGAGAATTTGAACATGGAATATAATGGAGAAGGATTGCTGATTGTTTATTCTGATAACATCCATGTCAGCAATTGCAATTTCTCCGCTAATATAGACGGCATATATATTCTAAACGGAGAAGAAATATATCTGGAAGGATTGTATGTAATAAATAATTACAATGGTATTTCGTCCAAATCATCCAGCAATATTTTCATAAGCAATGGTAATTTCATAAATAATTCGAGAGGAATCAACCTCTTCTATATAGAAAAAGAAAATGCACCGGTGGGGATAAATGATACATTTATTGAAGAAAATGAAATTGGTATCAATGTTGAGAATCTTGCGGGACTTTCCATCAGAAATTTAACTTTTGAAAATAATGACAAAGCTTTGCGAGCATTCAATGCCAATCTTTCCATAGAAGACTGTATATTCTCTGGAGAATATGGAATAGAGGCAATAAAAACTTATATCGAGCTATCTAATACAGAATTAAGCGGCAACCAATCATTTTATGCAGATGCTTCAACAGTTTCAATGAATAATGTTGCCTTCCACGATTCTGCTATAGGAATAAAAAGTGATAATTCTTCATTGGAGATATATAATAGCAGTTTCTATAATAATGGATGCGGAGTAGCCATACTTGTAATGGATGGCCGCTTGTCTGTCTTTGATTCCTCATTTATTAATAACACATGGGGTATAAAGGGAAGCACTTATATTGAGATAGATGGAACAGAGTTTAGCAAAAACAGTTATGCAATTGAGACGAATCTATCAGACGGAGAAATAGCAAACAGCGAATTCATGTTTAATGTTTATGGCATAATAGCAAATATCTCTTCATTGAGCATCATCAATGTTACAGTATACGAAAATGAATATGGCATTTCATTGAATTCGTCTTCGTGTATAATAAAGGGCGGAGAATACTATAATAATAGCGTAGCAGTAAAAATAAATGGAAGTGAAAATGTTATAGATAAAATATTATTCCATCACAACAGCAAAGCGGTTATTTTGAATGGCATGAAAAATGAGGTGGTGAACTCCTCTTTCTGGAAGAATTTGTATGGCCTAGTTGCTTACGGCATAAATAATACAATATATCACAACAATTTCGTCTATAACATTGAGAATGCCAGAGATTATGGCAATAATATCTGGAATGCTTCCTATCCAACGGGAGGCAATTACTGGCACGATTATGCAGGAGAGGACTATTTCAAAGGAAAGAAACAGAATGAAAGTGGAAGCGATGGAATAGGAGACATACCTCATGAAATTTATGGAAACTTTGACTACTATCCCCTCATGGATTATTATGAAAATGCATCTGTCATTCCAAATGAGCCGCCTGTCGCCAGCTTCTATTTCTATCCTTCCTCGCCTTATTCATTGGAGGAGGTTATATTCATCGACACTTCCTATGACGAAAATGGTAAAGAAGATATAGTTTTATGGCACTGGGACTTTGGAGACGGAAACACAAGCGATATATCAAATCCAAAACATGTGTATAGCAGAGCAGGCGTATATAATGTAACGCTATATATTGAGGATAAAGCAGGGGCTAACAGCAGCATAGAGATGCAGATAGAAGTGAGAAATCTCCCTACAGTTGCAAACTTTTCATGGAGTCCGGCTGAGGTATTTTCATATACGCTTGTAGAGTTTAATGCAAGCTCAAGCTATGATTCCGACGGCTCCATAGTAAATTATACATGGAGTTTTGGAGACGGAAATGTAGGCTATGGCTTATTGGCAACCTATAAATACACAAAGTCAGGAACTTATATTGTTACGCTGACTGTCAGAGATGATATGGGTGTAGAGAGCAGCATGGAAATAGAGTTTGAAGTTAAAAACAGGAAGCCGGATGCCAAATTCATATTCACTCCCGAAGAGCCATATGCTGGAGAGGAGATAAATTTCACAGATTTGTCATCTGACTTGGACGGGAAAATTATTGAATGGCGCTGGGACTTTGGAGACGGAAACATAGTATATGGAAAGGATGTAACGCATGCATATGAAAAGCCAGGAGAATATACTGTAACTTTGCAGGTGAAAGATGATGAGGGAGCGAAGGCAAACTACAGCATGACAATAAAAGTAAAAGAAAAAGAGACACCCGGTTTTGAAATAGCATTTGTGTTGATTGCATTTATTGTAATAGTGGCCAGGAGATTAAAAAAATTTAAGTAGTTATATATATTGGTGGTGTAATGTCAAAGACAATGTCTAAAGAACAAACAAAAAAATCAAAAAAGGACGATATAAAGAAAAAGCTTGAAGAGATTGAAGAAGCCCTGAGATACAATGAGGCAATGCTTGAGGAGTTATATGAAACACAGGAATCAATGTTTCCAATATTTGCAGATCTGGTTAAATTGATAAGCAGACTTTACAAGGAAATGAAGATAGAGGATGAGGAGTTAAAAGGATGTATAAACAGGCTTAAGGAAACTTTCACAGATGAGAATGAGAATATCTTAAAGAAATATTTCAAGGATAATGACGATTTCACAGTTGCCTACACCTGAAATTAAAAGAATTGCAGAAATAATAGCAAATGAAATAGAGCAGGGAAAAATAAAGAACAAAGAAGATTTGTTAAAATTTAAAAAATTTTTAGCACATCAGTATGCATTAAAGAAAATTCCTTCTGATGCTGAGATTCTGAGCTGTATAGAAGGTGAAAAAAAGGAGAAAGTAATAAGCATTCTGCAGAGAAAGCCAGTCAGGACAATTTCTGGTGTAGCAATCATTGCTGTAATGACTTCTCCATATCCATGTCCTCACGGAAGATGTATTCCATGTCCAGGTGGCCCCCCTAATACGCCACAAAGTTATACGGGTAAAGAACCTGCTGCTCTAAGGGCTGTTCGTAACGAATTTAATCCATATCTGCAGGTTAAGGATAGACTGAAGCAGCTGGGGATAATAGGGCATCCTACTGATAAAATAGACATGATTATAATGGGCGGGACTTTTCCAGCAAGGGATATAATTTATCAGAGATGGTTTGTGAAGAGATGTTATGATGCTTTGAATGGTATAGATGCTGTAAACTTGGAGGAGGCAAAAAGGCTGAATGAAAACGCTGCCCACAGATGCATTGGCTTAACCATTGAAACTCGTCCCGACTGGTGTAGAATTTGGCATATTGACACAATGCTTGAACTTGGAGCAACTAGGGTAGAAATTGGTGCACAGATTTTGGATGATAAAGTTCTTGAAGAAATGGGAAGAGGCCATACAGTATTTGATACTGTTCTGGCGACACAGCTTGCAAAGGATGCAGGCCTTAAAATATGCTACCATATAATGCCCGGACTTCCAGGAAGCAGTTATGAAAATGATTTGCACTCTTTTCAGAAAATGTTTAGAGATGAGAGATTCCGCCCAGATATGCTCAAAATATATCCTACGCTTGTTGTTAAACCTTCCATTCTGTATGAAAAATGGAAAGCCGGCGAGTATAAGCCGCTTGAGGAAGAGGAGGCAATACATCTTATTGCAGAGATGAAAAAATATGTGCCGGAGTGGGTTCGCATTCAGAGAGTAGAGAGAGATATTCCTTCATATATGATTGAGGAAGGAATCAAAAAAAGCAATTTAAGGCAGATTATTCACAAAAAAATGAAGGAACTTGGCATAGAATGTAGGTGTATAAGATGTAGGGAGATAGGACATAAAAAGATAGAGATAGAGGGCGATTTTGAATTGAAAAAGAGAGAATATATTGCAAGCAGTGGAAGAGAAATATTTCTTTCTATAGAGAATGAGGATGTTATTGTAGCTTATTGTCGTCTCCGTATTCCTTTTAAGCCACATCGTCATGAAATGGAGAATGCTGCTGTTGTTAGGGAGCTTAAGGTACATGGCGCAATGGTTGAGATAGGCAAGAGAGACAGCAAAAAATGGCAGCATCGCGGCTACGGAAAAATTTTGATGGAGGAAGCAGAAAAATTAGCAATGAAGTTTGGTAAAGAAAAGTTACTTGTTTTGAGTGGAGTAGGGGCAAAGCAATATTACAGAAAAATAGGGTATGGCGAGGAAGGCGTTTATATGGTGAAATATCTCAGCTGAACAATGTTATGTATGGATGAATTAAATATGCTGTAGCTGCAATTATATAGAAGCCGGCGAGTGTCAAATAAAATGCAGCCCATAAATCATTGTTTTCTAGAGATATTTTTGAAATATCCATTCTGAACATCTTGTAAATCATCCAGAGAGTTGGTATAGCAAGTATGAATAAAGCTGCCATATTTGATGGGAGCAAACCCGCTTTTAGATAGACAGCGAGCAGGAAGAAACTCAAAAATGAAAGAAAAGCAATTATCCATGACAGCGTTTTCAGTCCATGATATACGGCAGGAGTCACTATCCCAAATTTTTTATCTCCCTCTATATCATTTATATCCTTTGTATTCTGCCATGCCAATACCCATATCGCCATAATGCTTCCTATGAGCCATGGTGTAGCGTCGCCAACATTGCCAAATATACTCCATGCAGCTGGCAGAGGAAGCAATCCACGAGATATTGCTAATGAAGTGGTATTAAGCCACAATCTTTTCTTGAGTCTGAATGGCTCTATATTATAAAGTACACCAGCAAGAAGAAACGCGACCATGAAGAAGCCATAATAGATGTTTATGGCAAAGCCAATAAGAATGGAAAATATGGCAAAAAACCATGCCACTCCCTGTGCTTTTTCCTCACTTATTTCGCCGCTTGCTATGGGACGGTAACTTTTACCATTTACTCTATCTATTTCGATATCTTCAATCTGATTCATTATCTGGCCCACAGCCTGAGCAGAAGCGAGAGCAAAAGATGCAAGAAGGATTGTGGAGAAATTTTGCCAGAATATTTGCGTTTCATTATATACTGCAAGCTGGAGAAGACAGCCAAACATGATTGCCATGAATGGGGCAATGAGAGTAAACGGTCTAACCAGCATAAACCAAGCTTTCCAATTCATAAAATCAATAGAATAATGTAGAATTTGTTTTAAATATTATGGTTCAAAAATAGAAAAATAGAAAGGGGGTTTAGAGCCAGTCAACTCCTCCGGCAAGCAATGCCTCTCCCATCAGGAACTGCAATCTTGGTATTCCGTAGCCAATCTTTCCAAAGTCTATGTATATGCCGACAAATCCCCAGACAATGAGTGTATGAGTGCCAACCATGTCCCAGTATTCAATACGGGGTGGCAGCAAACGTACATTAAGAGATGCTGTATAACCGAGCAAGAAATACTGCATTATAATTGGGCGGAACATGAAGCCAATGAAGGCCTCTCCTGGATACAAAGGAATCCAAGAAAATCCTCTGCCAAAGCTTATTATTGGCAATAAAAAGTCCATTTTTGGGCTCAGGAAATTCGCCAGTATCTTTGCTACAGGGAATCCTGCAGGTATAAGACCCAGTTCTATCAATTTGTTGATGAATGCCTCAATTATCTCCATTGCCAAGCTTTTTTCATCATCATCTGCATTGGGGTCTGTTAGAATCTTGATGGCATCCTCCACTTCCATTGCTTTCTTCTCTAAGAGTTTCACGTCTTTTTCAGATAACTCTATTATCTTTACCTCCTTGCCAACCGGTGTAAGTACTGTGGTGCTCACCTCAATTTTTTTCCCTTCGTATCCTGCGTTCGCTAAAAACGGAGTTGATACCAAAGCAACAGCCAATAACATAATTCCTATCTTTGTCCCCCATCTCATTTAACCCACCTAAATATGAATACGGAAGTTTATATTTATTTATTTCGATACATACTTAAAGCATCGGTAAGAAACTCCTTCTTTATAAAAATTTCCTCTGTCAACAGAGGATAAAATTCAAAGTCATATTTTATATCCAAAAGAACAAGGTTTTCTGCAGGGGCAATACCAAAATTTACCCTCCTTTTTTTATTCAGACAATCTATTATCTCCTCCTTCTCAGTTTCTCCTTTTCCTACTTTAATCACTGCCGCCATCATCCTCCTTATTTGATTCCACAAAAAAGATTTTCCCACAAAATCTATCTTTATTATCTTGCCCTTTTTTGTA
>JAJRYN010000108.1 GCA_024275755.1 archaeon
AACATGCACCACAGTTCCTCCACTTTTTTCATGCATATCCTTTATCTCCCTTCTTCTCTCAGCTCTCCTTTCCGGATCTAGAGCGCTCAGCGGCTCATCGAGCAGGAGTATTTTTGGCTCTATAGCCATTGCTCTCGCAATTGCAACACGTTGCTTCTCGCCGCCACTTAAATTCTCTGGATAACGATGAAGCAGATGCTTTATTTTATAACTTTCAGCCAGCTTTTCCACCCTCTTTTCTATTTCATTTTGCTCCATCCCCCTCATTTTAAGCCCGTATGCTATGTTTTCTTTAACATTCATGTGGGGAAAAAGCATATATTCCTGATAGACAAAGCCAATGCTTCTTTCTGCTGAGGGAAACGAGGTAACATCTCTGCCATCGATGTATATTCTGCCTTCATCGGGATAATGAAAACCAGCTATTAACTCAAGCAAAAGCGTTTTTCCTGCTCCTGTAGGGCCGAGAACAACAAAGTATTCGCCTTTTCTCACCTCAAGGCTAATATTGCTTAGTGTGAAATTGTCCCATTTCTTTGAAACATTTTCAATTCTTATCATATCTCTTCCACCTTGCTGATAGCAGGCGCAGCGAAATGAAAATCACCACGCATATAAGCAGCAGTAAAGCCGCTACGGGCGCCGCTCTGCTCAACCCATATTGAAGATATTCTGAATAGATGTAAGTTGGGGCGACCATGGGAAAATATGCGATAACAACAACTGCTCCAAACTCGCTTATTGCACGAGCCCAAGTCATGAGGGAGCCGACGAATATGCTTCTTATGCTAAGTGGCATTGTAACAGTTGCCATTGCTTTAAGGCGATTTGCTCCCAAACTCATTGCTATGTTTTCGAGACGAGGATCCACGGCTTCAAAACCCTCTCTTGCGTAGTTTATAAGGAATGGGGCAGAGACAAACATCATTGCTATGGTTATCCCCAGCATCGAATCAGCTATTCTGATGCCAAATTCTTCAAGTGGCGCTCCCAATAAGCCACTGCTTCCAAATACCATTAGCAATGCTATTCCAGCCACAGTATGAGGTATGATAATTGGTAAATCAACTATGCTTTCTATAAGTGTTTTTCCAGGAAAATTCTTTCTCGCCAGTAAATAAGCGAGGGGCACGCCAAATAGTAAGCTTATTAAAGTTGCCAAGAAAGCCGCCTCAAAACTTACTAAAATAGCATTGATGGCATTTTTATCAGCAATTGCTTTTGCAATCCCTTTTATGCCCACAGAAGCAAGCATATTTGCTATGGGCAATGCTATGAAAATTACTGCTACAGCTGCAAGAATTGCCATGACAGCAAACACTACCTCATCGCTTCTTTTCATTTTATGCCACATATTTTCTCAATTCAGGAGGAAGGGCGGTTATATTATCACATATTGCAGGTGTTATAGGAATCTGCCCATTTCTTTCAAAAATTTCCTGCCCCGTTTCATTGAGCAGAAGAGATATGAATTTTATTGCCATCTCCTCATTTTTTGCATTAACTGGAATGGTGATGCCATAAACAATTGGCTTTGCTTCTATTGTATCCCCTGAGGCAAAGGAAACTTTAATCTTGCTGTAAAAATCTGCGAATTCGCTACTTGACAAATCAATTCCTTCGGGCAATTCAATGAAATTTACACCTGAATAGCGATGCTGATAGGCACCGCTCCTGTAGATAAAAAGATAATCAATATCTCCTGTTTCCAGCGATGCCATTAAATCTATCTCTGCACTTCTCATTGCTATTTTTGCAACATTTATGCCAAGTTCTGCTGAAGAAGGAACATGAATGATATAGCTTCCGTTTTCCTGCATGGCAGTTATCGCTGTATTTTTTTCTATCAATTCATCGAAAATTGTATCATTTCCGTAATAAATTTCCGCAAGCTGAACAACCATTAAGGTGCGATAGCCACAGGGATCATCATTCGGATTTGAAAAGCCGAACCTTACATTCTTCCTCGCCAGTATTTTATACCAGTTGCTCTCGTTTATTTCATCCTTATAGGCACTCTTATTTGTATAAGCAATAACCATCTTATTCTTTGCAAACTGTATGCAGAAGTTGGCGTATTTTGGGGCTGAGGAAATCATCATATCTTCAATGAGAGTGTAATCTGCGGAGGCAACAACATCCGCCTTTTTGCCGAGTTCTGTAACCTTCCTTATCGTTGCCTTGCTTCCTGCCGCCTCACGGCGAACATCAATGCCATATGTCTTTTCAAATTCCTTTTCCAGCTCGCCAAAAGGCGTTGCGAGGCTGCCAGCGTGAAGGACTAGCAGCGTTTCCTTTCTCTCATAATGGATGGATATAGCTATTACTATCGTTAAAGCAATGCCTAAAACAATGGCAACAATGGCTTGGCGCATACCATGAAATAAAGATGCAGCACTATAAAATTTTTTAGTGAGAAATGCAATACAATTGTGGAAGGAATCGTGTTATCAATAAACATAAGCGACAAGAAAGGGCAGAGGAAAAAGCCTGTTGAGGTGGCAAGAATAACAAAATATGGCATAGAAGGTGATGCGCATGCTGGAAAGTGGCATCGCCAGATAAGTTTGCTTGCAGAAGAAAGCATTGAAAAAATGAGGAGAAAAGGATTGCAAATTGACTATGGAGATTTTGCAGAAAATATAACTACGAAAGGCATAAACTTGGCTAAGCTTAAGGTAGGACAGCGATTAAAGATAGGGAATGAAGTTATAATTGAAGTGACGCAGATAGGCAAAAAATGCCATGATGATTGCGAGATTAAAAGACTCACTGGCGAATGTGTAATGCCAAGAGAAGGAATTTTTGCAAAGGTGATAGCAGGAGGAACGATAAGAGTCGGAGACAATATCACCGTAATGAAGTAGATCTTAAGAAAGTGAAGAAAAGACCTTTATATACAATTTATCATTACTTTTATTATGTTATCGAAAATACCAATTGATTTGAAAAATGTTAAGCAGGAGGATTTGGATAAAGAGATATTGCGTCTCGGTATAATAGCTGAACTGGATGCAATAAATTTATATGAGCAGCTTGCCAATATGACAGAAAATGAGGATATAAAGAAGGTGTTGATGGACATTGCAAACGAGGAGAAGACACATGTGGGCGAGTTTCTTGCATTGCTTCTTAAAAAAGATGAAGAGCAAGTAAAGGAACTTGAAAAAGGAAAGGAAGAGGTTGAAGAATTAACTGAATAATCAGAGTCAAAAACATAAGAGTTATATTATTCAATTCAATCATTTGTGATGGTAAAATGAAAGATAGAAAGAAAGAGCATATTGAGATAGTTGTAGGCAAAGATGTAATGCATAGCTATAACTATTGGGATGATTTTATGCTTGTTCATGATGCCCTGCCAGAAGTAAATCTTGATGAAATTGATACAGGCGTCCAAATTTTTGGAAAAAATCTTTCCATGCCCCTGATAATAGCAGGGATGACGGGTGGATTTGAAGAAGCGAGTTTGATAAATGAAAAACTTGCTCAGGCAGCAGAGAGATATGGTATAGGAATGGGTATCGGCTCACAAAGAGCTGGTTTAGAAGATAAAAGTGTTGAAGAAAGCTATTCCATCATTAAAAAATATAATATTCCTTTAAAAATTGCAAATATTGGCGCTCCTCAGCTTCTTGAATGGAATGATGCACTGGAGAAAGCGAGCAAGGCAATAGAGATGATTAATGCTGATGTTCTGGCAATACATTTAAATTTCCTTCAAGAAGTGATTCAGCCAGAGGGCGAGAGAAATGCAAAAGGATGCCTTGAAAAAATAAAGGAAGTAGCAGCCAGTATGACAAAGCCGGTTATAGTTAAGGAAACAGGAGCAGGAATATCCAGAAAAGTTGCTGAAAAATTGCTTGACACAGATATTGTTGGCATTGATGTAGGAGGAGCTGGCGGCACCTCCTTTGCTGCAGTAGAAGCTTATAGAGCAGAGAAAAGAGGAGATAAAGTGCAGGAAGAACTCGGCAAAATATTCTGGGATTGGGGAATTCCAACACCTTATTGCATTATGGAGCTGGCAGAGCTATGCAATGACGCTGGCATTACCTTAATTGCAACAGGAGGAATAAGACATGGTTTGGATGTTGCAAAAGCAATTGCATTAGGGGCGGATGCCGCTGGCGCAGCCACCGCCTTCTTAATTTGTGATTCCATAGAAGAAAAAATGGAGGTTTTCCAGCGTTCATTGAAAGCAGCAATGTTTCTAACTGGCTGCAGAAATCTGGATGAATTGAGGGAGGTGGAGGTATGGACACTTTAGAAATTAAGGAAGCAATCGATAAAGCGATAGAGAATTATCTATACGAAAAGGAGCCTATTTTACTTTATGATGCTGTAAAGCATTTGCCATTTGCAGGGGGAAAAAGACTCCGCCCCATAATAGCATGTCTTGCCTGCAATGCTGTAGGAAGTGAGTTTACAAAAGCCATACCATTTGCAGTTGCTTTAGAATTAATCCATACTTTCACACTCGTCCATGATGATATTATGGATAAAGATGAAGAAAGGCGTGGAATGCCGGCGGTGCATAAAAAATTTGGAGAAAATATTGCTATTTTGGCAGGAGATGCTCTGTTTGCGAAAGCATTTGAAGTTGCCAGCTACATTAAAGATGCTGCTATTGCAAAAATCATCTTGAGAAATCTTGCAATAATGGCGAAGGAAATATGCGAAGGACAGGAAATGGATATAAGGTTTGAAGAAATGGAATATGTGGAAGAAAAAATGTTTCTTGAAATGATTGAAAAAAAGACAGCAAAAATGTTTGAACATGCTGCTATGGGCGGCGCCATTATTGGAGGGGGAAATGAAAAAGAAGTGAAGGCGCTGCAGGAATATGGAAAGAGTTTGGGAATGGCTTTCCAGATATGGGATGATTGTCTGGATGTTATTGGCAAGGATATTGGCAAACCTGTTGGAAGTGATATAAGGGAAGGAAAGAAAACACTCATTTATATATATGCATATAAAAATTCTGAAGATAGGGAATGGCTCAAAAATTATGGAAGAGAGGATGCGAGTAAAGAAGAAATAGATGAAATAATAAAATTTTTTGAGGAAATCAGAGCAATAGAATATGCAAAAAATAAAGCAATAGAATTTGCAGCTAAAGCAATAAAAGCTTTGGATGTGATCCGAGAAAGTGAAGCAAAAGAGAAATTGGCAGAGATGGCAGAGTTTGCAGTAAAAAGAGAGAAATGAGAGAAAGCCATAAAAGAATTTTAAGAAGAATAAAGGCTGCTGTAACTGTTATTATATTGGCAGGTGTCATCATACATCTTTTCATGGTGTATGAGGCTGCAAAGTCAATAGAAATTGTGGATAAAAGAATAGTTGGGATATATCCCGAATATTTGAAGCCTGATGAATATGAAGTTAAATTTTCACTCACTTTAAAGAATCCAAAGAAGACAGAGATAGAAATAGATTACATAAGCTATAAAGTTTATATCGAGGGTGAATTTGTTGGAAAAGGGGAGAAGCCACGATTTATAATTCAGCATGGAATAAAAAATTATACATTTCTATTTTCTTTCAGCATCTTGAATTTAACAACACCAACAAAAAATTTGCTTTTGAATGGAAATGTCAATGTTATTATAAAAGGGGAAGTCATTATATCAGCAAAATTTCTGGGCTTATTCACATGGAGATATATAAAGCTGCCCTATGAAATAAAAGAAAAAGTGGAAATTATTTCCTAACATCAAAAATTTTGAGAAGTTTTAAATTTTTATTGAGAAAAGGTTTAAAATGTCAAGTAGAATAAAGGCGGTAATGGGAAATTTACTGGGTAAAACAAAAGCTCTTCTGAAACTGTTTCGCTTTGAACTTTGTTTGATGGGAATGTTGAGTGCTTTTATTGGTGGACTGGTGAGCGGATTTGAAAACGTTAATCATGATTTATTTCTGGCAATGCTTGTTGTGGCATTAATGGTGGCTGGAAGCATGGCAATCAACGATTATTTCGATTTTGAAATAGATAAAATAGTTCATCCAGAAAGGCCTATTCCATCTGGAAAAGTCTTACCAAAGGAGGCTTTGCTATTTGCTATCATTCTTTTTTCTGCTTCGCTCATTCTCTCATTCCTCATCAATATACTGTGTCTTCTGATAGTCATCATAAGCATATTTTCTCTTCTTATGTACGAAGTGTTTTTCAAAAGCCAAGGGTTGATAGGAAACATCATTGTTGCCTTTATTTCTTCCATGGCCTTTACTTTTGGAGGCGCTGCCATATGGCAGCCTTATAACTCGCTAGTTCTTTCGGCAATAACTTTCCTTCTCATGCTTGGCAGGGAGATATTAATGGATGTGAGAGACGTAAATGGAGATATTTTGTATAGAGAAACTTTACCAATGAAAATAGGCAGAAAGTCTGCTACTTATTTCGGATGCACATTTTTAATTGTTGCAATAGCAATAACACCTCTACCAGCTATATGGGGTATTCTTAATAAATGGTATCTGATGATTGTTATTCCTGTTGATTTCTTTATTGCCTATGCTATATTGTTGGCCCTTAAGAACATACATAATACTGGAAAGACGGCAGATATGGTAAGAATAGCAATGGCAGCTGGTTTAGTTGGATTTATAGCTGGAATAATACCCTAGTTTTAATTAAAAATTAAAGGTATAGATGGGTTACAGAAAAATTGCTGCGACATATCATTCAATTTGTATACCATAAAAATTAAAAGTGAAACAGATATCATTTAAGGATGGATATAGAAGAAATAGCGAGAAAGCATGCATTGCTTAATGCTGTAAGATACAATGGTAAAGCTAATTTAAAAGCAGTGATAGGCAAGGTAATGGCTGAAGTGAAAAAAGAGGCAAAAGAAGTTATTCCTATTGTTAAAAGAGTTGTCGAAGAAGTGAATTCTCTATCAATGGAAGAACAGGAAAAAGAAATTGAAAAACTGGGAATAAAAGTTGGAGAGAAGAAAAAAGAAAAGAAAAAATTGCCGCCATTACCTCATGCAAAGAAAGGAGAAGTTGTTACCCGTTTCCCACCAGAGCCCAATGGCTATTTGCACATTGGACATGCAAAGGCAGCATTCATTGATTATGAATATGCGAGAATGTACGATGGCATTTTTATTTTGCGTTTCGATGATACCAACCCTGTTAATGAAAAAAAAGAATTTTATGAAGTGCAAAAAGAAGATTTGAAATGGCTTGGAATAGAATGGGATAAGGAATACAGAACTTCCGATAATTTGCCTAAACACTATGAACTGGCGAAGCAGTTATTAGAAGAAGGAAATGCCTATATATGCACATGCAGCGAAGAAGAAATTAGGAAGAATAGAAGAGAAATGAGGGAATGTAAATGCAGAAAAGAAAGCGAGATAGAATGGAAAGATTTTATAAAAATGAAAGAGGGAGAAGCTATTCTCCGCCTTAAGGGTAATATGAAATCGCAAAATACAGCAATGAGAGACCCCGTCCTATTCAGAATAATAGAACACCCTCACCCAATACATGGAACACGCTTTAGAGTATGGCCCACATACGATTTTTATGGTGCTGTGGAAGATTCTATATCCGGTGTAACCCATCCATTTAGAAGCAAGGAATATGAGTTAAGAGATGAGGTTTATTTTTATCTGCTTGATTTACTCGGGCTCAGAAAACCGCATTTAATGGAATTTTCAAGACTGGAAATAAAGGGTATGCCTGTATCTAAAAGAAAAATCAAACCATTGATAGAAAAGAAACTTGTTATGGGGTGGGACGATCCTCGCCTTCCTACATTACGTGGTCTGAAGAGGAGAGGAATAATTCCTGAAGCAATAAGAGAATTTGTTCTTGCTCAGGGCATTTCCAAATCTGAAGCCATTGTTGCTTTTGAAAATCTTGAGGCGGTAAACAGGAAAATTCTGGATGGAAGGGCAAGAAGATACTTTTTTGTTGCTGAGCCTGTCAAATTAATTGTGGAAAATGCAATTGAAAAGGAGATTGAATTAAAATATCATCCTTCAGTTGATATGGGGAAAAGAAAAATAAAAGTTGGAAATATATTTTATATTCCAAAAGACGATGCCTTAAAATTGAAAGAAGGTGAAGTATTTCGCCTAAAAGATTTGTACAATGTGAAGGTTTTGAAGAAGGCTGAGGAGGAAATACGCAGTGAATTTGCTGGTGAGAAACTTGTAGAAGGAGTGGATAAAATACAGTGGGTAAGCCATGAAAATATAAAAATTAAGGTAATGATCCCTTCTTTACCATTCAAAAATGGCGACTTTGATGAAAACAGCTTAGAAATAATCGAAGGGCTTGTAGAAAAAAATGCTGAGGAAATAAAACATGGAGAGATAGTACAATTTGAAAGATTTGGATTTGTCAGGATAGAAAGAAATGGTGGAATTACTGGTATATTAGCTCATAGATAATCAACATTTTCTCAAACGTATCTCAAATACTGTTCCTTGCTGCTTTTCCTTTAATAAAATTTTTCCGCCATATCCCTCAACTATTCTTTTTACCAGATGTAAACCCAATCCGCTGCCTTTACTTTCTTTTCCTTTTACACCCCATTCAAATATTTTATCTGCTATTTCTTTTGGTACTCCACGTCCATCGTCCTTAATCGTTATAATGACTTCATCATCTTTTTCGTCAACATCTATCTCTATATTTTTACACCCCGAATGTATAATGGCATTTTCTATTAGATTGGAAAAAACATTTTCAAGCAAGTCATCTGCAAGAACGCAGCATTTACTCCTTAAATTAATTTTTATGTTTATTCCTTTTTCCTTGGAGAGATATTCATATTTTTCCAAACTCTTGTTTAGAACGCCTTCCAAATCCATCTCCTTCAATTTCTTTTCCCCTACTCTGTTTATAATGGAAAGTTTCTGCAACAGTTGCTGGGAATGAACAAGATGTTCATATGCCTTTTCCACCAGTTTTTTCTGTTCATCTGACAAATTACCCTCTTTTAATAATTCCAAACAACCCAAAGTGATTTGATTTCTGTTGCTTATATCATGGCGGAGAAGGGAGTTATACATATCCAGTTGCCTCCTTGCCTCCTTTATCTGTGTAACATCTCTTATTATGCCCTGATAAAATGTCTTGCCTTCTTTTTTAATCATTGTTGTTGATAGGATACAATCTATGATTTTTCCGTCCTTCCTTCTGAATCTTACTTCATAATCCTTGACAAATCCATTTTTTTCTATCTCTCTTTTAAATCTCTCTCTATCTTCCTTATTTTCATAGAGAGACGCAACATCCATTTTCAGAAGTTCATCTCTTGTATATCCAAATAGTTTTTATCCTGCTTTATTTATGTCGATTAAACGGCCATCTTCGGTAGTTATATATATTACATCTGTTGATTCCTCGAATATTCCTCTATATTTTTCTTCCGATTCCTTCAATGCTCTTCTCGAAATATTGAGTTCTTCAACCATTTTATTGAAATCTCTGGATAAATCGGCAAATTCATCTTTTCCTTTAATATCCACTATACAATCGAGGTTGCCTTTTGCAATTTCTCTTGTTGCCTTTTGCAATTTTTCTATCGGTCTAGTGAGAGAAAGAGAAAAGAGATATGCAGCCAATATTGTACCTATAAAGACTAGGGTTAGCAGTGGAATTATGCTCTTTATTGCTTCATTGATGCCTCTGGTTATTACTTCCTCTGGCAAAAGAAAGAGGAGAGAGCCATTTATTTCGTTTACAGGGGAGAAAACTGCATAATATTTTTTTCCATGTAAGGTGATTAGTTTTAAACCGGTTGTTCCATTTTTTATTTCATCTCCTACTTCAGCCAACCCTTTCATGTCGAAAATATTTTCCTCTTCAAAACTCTCATTCCATCTTTTGCCACTTGCCGTATATTCAGGATGAACAAATATCTTGCCATCTCTACCCACAAGCAATGGAAAACCTGAGCCAGCAAACCTTATATCCAGTATATCATTTTTTATCGTTCCTAGGAGCAAATCTGAGCCTAGCACACCTATAAATTTACCATTTACAAAAACCGGTGTTGAAACTGTAGTAACCAATTCTCCGGTATTAACATCAATATACAATGGAGTCCAGACAGTAGCATTTCTCTCTTTCGCAAGTTGATACCATATTCTCTCTCTATGGTCAAAATGCTTAATTTCATTCATTAATTTTTCCACCACTTTTGCATCGCTGAGAAAACACACTCCATTTTCCATCCCTAGAAACATTAAGTTTATTTCCTCAGTTTCGCGTATTATAGATTGAAAAGCAGGCATTATAAATTCAAAATTTTTCATATCCTCCTCAAATTTTTCATATCCTTTCCCATCCGGAGAAATCCAGATATAACTTTTGTTATAATAAGTTCCCTTTCCCCAGACAGATGATATGTGGAATGCAACCCCATTTATTGATTGTGCTATGTCCTGAAATGTATGGTCATAATATTCTGCTTTTGCTTCCACCAAGTTAAGCAAGCCTTCTTCTGCCTTATTCCTTATTTCCTCATATCCTCCTTTTACCAAAATAAAACTAATTGAAGTAAGAGGTATGAGAGAGATTGCAAGCAATAGTATCAACAGTTTTGATCTAAATTTCATCTAATCGTCATGATAATAATTATTCACAATATTAAAACTTATTTAAATTTTTGAGCTTGTCGAAAA
>JAJRYN010000109.1 GCA_024275755.1 archaeon
CTTTCTTCTGTATTTCTTTTAACTCATTCTCCACATTTTTATGATGTGCCACAGCTGTTTTAGAAACAACTTTATGTTTTTTACTCAACCACCAAGAAAGAGGACAATATGCATATTTCTCTAAATCGCCTGCTGAAACAAACATTTATTTGGTAATTGAGAGTATATAAAAAATTTTGTGATTCTATGATTCTACGGGCGATGAATTAAACAAGCATACTCAAAAACAAAAAAATTATATAAACAATATATATACAGTGGCAGAATGGTGACAATAGCAGAAAGTTTGTGCAGGATAGAAATATTGAAGGAAGGAGGCGAGTTCATAGCAAAGGTGCAGACGCAAGGAGGAACTAAGGAATACAGAAATACCATATTTGAGGATTTACTTCGAGAATTATTCATAGATTTGCAGGAGGAATTTGGCGAGTTATAATGGTGGTGAAAGACAAAAGGGGGAGGCACCGCTACATCTTATTTGCTATCGAAGGCATAGAAAGAAGAGACATCGTGGAGGCAATAAAGAATTTTACACCGAAAATACAGCTTGTGTTTTATGATGGCAAATATGGCATAGTTAAATGCAAGCACCTTGCAAAAGACAAGGTTATAGATTTTTTGAACAGTATCAAAATAAAAGGAAGCAAAATAAAAACTCTGAAAACATCGGGAACAATTAAAAAATTGAAGAAAAATCTAGTAAGTTTTGGCAAGCCTAAGCCAGGTTGTGGCTTTTTCCTTGCATATGGCACATTTTTCATTGCACTCCTTTTCAGGCAGTGGAGTACCTAAGCTTTTCATATCCAGTTCTTCTTCCATTTTTATGCCGCATTCCTCCTTTCCACACCACGGCAATTCAAGTATACCTTCTCTGCTTTCTACTTCTTTTAGAACATGAATGTTTTCTTTCAAGAATTTTTCCGCCTCAGCATAAATTCTCTTGTCGTATTCTTCCAGTTCTTCCTTTAACTTTTCAATTTCATTTACTGGTATTTTTTTCTTAATGCCGTCTCTTGTTGCTATGCTTATAACTTTATTTTCAATATCTTTTGGTCCTATTTCCACTCTTAAAGGAACTCCCTTGAGTTCCCAGTCATAAAATTTGTTACCTGGTGTTTTATCTCTATCATCTATATGGCAACTGAGCCCCAGTTTTTCTATTTCTTCTTTTATTTTTCTGCATTCTTCCATTATTTTTTCTTCCCATCCCTTGAAAATTATAGGTATTATGACAACTTTTATTGGAGCAATTGAGGATGGAAGCTTTATTCCCTTTTCGTCGCCATGTATTCCAACAATTGCTCCAAGCACTCTTTCAGACATTCCATATGTTGTCTGATGACAATAATAATGCTTGCCATCTTTCCCTTCATATTTTATCTCAAAGGGTTTGGAAAAATTCTGCTTGTACTGATGGATAGAGCCAACCTGCAGGGTTTTCATTGAAGGCATCAGAACATCGATGCCAATAGAATAATAAGCACCAGCAAATTTATCCCAGTCAGGACGCTTACTCACTATAAACGGCAGGCAGAGCTTTTTGAAAAACCTTTCAGCTATCTCCAAATCTTCCTTTATCTGTCTCTCTGCATCCTCATAGTCTGCATGACATGTATGGGCTTCAAAAAAATGTATCTCTCTAACTCTTATAAATGCCTTCGTCATCTTCGTTTCATACCTGAATGTATTCACAATCTGGAAAGTTTTTAATGGCAAATCAGCATGAGAGCGAATCCATAGAGAAAAGATAGAATATAAAGCTGTTTCAGAAGTTGGACGAAGCAGGAGCCGTTCCTCCAGCTCGTTTTTTCCAGCATGTGTCACCCAGTAAACCTCTGCTGAAAAACCCCTTATGTGCTCTTCCTCCTTTTTAAAGTAGCTCTCAGGTATTAAAAGAGGAAAATAAACTTCATTGTGCCCTGTTCTTTCCATCTCATATCTTATTAATGCATCTATGTTTTGCATAATTTTCCATCCATATGGTTTCCAGATATTCATGCCTTTTATTGGGTAGCGCTTATCACACAACTCTGCTGTTTCGACAATTTCGTTATACCAGTCATCAAATTTTTCTTTGTCAATCATCTTTCCCAAAATAGAACTTCATTTAAAAATAATGCTCTTTTAACTCCTTCATCTGTTTCTCTGTTATACATTCCTTGCATATTCCCAGCATTGTCCAGAAGCAGGCCATGCAAGCTATTTTGCCACATCTTATACATCGATA
>JAJRYN010000110.1 GCA_024275755.1 archaeon
TAAGAAAAGGAGGAAGAAGAAAAGAGAGGCCAAATAAAGGCAGAAAGCCATCAAAAATGGGCGTGAAGAAAATTACACCCAAAAAATCGATACAGAGAATTGCCGAGGAAAGAGCTGCAAGAAAATATCCGAATATGGAGGTTTTAAATTCATACTGGATTGGAGAGGACGGAAAATATCATTATTATGAAGTGATACTTGTAGATAGAACTCACCCTGCAATAATAAATGATAAGGATATAAACTGGATATGCAATGAAAAGGGCAGGGTATTCAGAGGCAAGACATCAGCTGGCAAGAAAGGCAGAGGGCTTAGGAATAAAGGAAAGGGAGCAGAGAAGGTAAGACCCAGTGTAAGGGCAAACGAAGGAAAAACTAAATAACCTTTTATAATTTAAGCTCATGCTTGTGATTTGTCCTAACTGTAAAGAAGAATTTATCGTGGGAGACGAGGTAACCGGAGAGTGCCCCAGTTGCAAAATAAAATTAATTTTTAGAGGAGAAGGAGAAATTATAGAAAGAGTTAATATAAAGGAAATTGAAAGAAGGGTAGATGAAATAACCGAGGGAGAAATAAAGACTTCTTTTCTTGATAAAATTCTGATCGATAATCTGCCGGTAAAAAAAGATTTATCAGAGTTGGAAGAAAAAATTGATGAGCTTATAGACTGAATACCCACACTTCTTTTTCTTTTGGTAAATCGTCTCTTTCAATCTCTATCTCATTTGCAACATACCTCACATAAAAATCTGTTAAATCAAGGAATGCATCAACACCTTCTATTGGCAGCGAAAGCCCCTCTATCTTGTAATGCATTGGCACAATAACCTTTGTATCAATTTTTTTACACAATTCAATCGCTTCCTTAGCATCTACGGTAAAAACTCCTCCAACTGGAATAAACAAGATATCTATTTCTCCTATTTTATTTATAGTTTCATCATTCAAAATATGCCCCAAATCCCCAAGATGACAGAATTTTATTCCTTCATATTCCAGTTTAAAAATGGTGATTTCTCCTCTTTTTCTACCTTCATTTTTATCATGATATGCCTTCATTGTCTCTATTTTGATTCCATCAATTTCTTTATTTTCCCTCACAACAATGCTTTCTTCCTTCTCAACTTCCCTCACCTTGTTGTGATCAAAGTGGTCATGAGTTACCAAAATAACATCTGCCTTTGTTTTTGGAGGAGGAATTCCTATAGAAATTCCGTCATGAGGATCGATAACAATAACTTTTCCATTTGCTATTTCAAAGCATGCATGACCGTGCCATCTTATTCTTATCATTTTTTCCACCATTCCTTCAGTATTTCAAGAAAACTTTTCTTCTTAACAACTTCTTTTTTAATTTTCATTTTATATGGAAGGTTTTCATACCATTCTCCATTAAACCACAAACTTGCTTTTTTGTCCAGAAAAACAGCCATTTCTTCTTTTTCGATGCTATCTTTCAGTTCTTCAAAATTTCCTTTATAGACAGGTATGTTTTCATGGATGACTTCTTTTATTTTAACTCTTGCTTTATTTCCATCGATTTCTATTGTTGTTATTTTTGCCATATCTTCTGCTATTTCTGCCTTCTTATATTTTGCTTTACGCTTTGCCTCTGCCTTCCATTTTTTGAGTTTGTTTATACTTATTCCTGTTTTCTCTGCCAGTTCGTTCAAATCTGCTATTGCCAGCTCCTCCAAGGAATTGATTCCTGCATCAATCAATTTTTTTTCATAAGTTTTACCAATACCCTTTATAACTGTGAGATGCATCTTTCTATAAATCATGTTTCTCTATAAAAATATGTTGCCAAAATTTTTAATAGCAAAGTAATTTAAGAAAGGTGAAAGAGTATCCTGTGATAAAGGTTAAAAGAGGAAATAAAATATGGAAGAAAGGAGAGGCAAAGGAGATTATTCAAGAGATGGCTAAAGATTATGGAATGGTTTATGTGATTGATGTGGATGGCTACAGAAAAAATTCACCGAATCTGGAGTTGTATAAAAAAGTGGGTAATAAAATATGGGTGGATTCCTACCCAAGATATGTGGAAGATGTGATGGATCTGATAATAGTGGGCATTGAAAGAATAACAATATGGAATATGAAGGAAGAATATCTTAGGGAAGTGCGTGAAATGAGTGAGGAAGAAATATTTATTGGGAATAATGATGTTAAAAAAGCAGTGAAAATTGTTAAAAATTATGGATTTAATGGAGTAGTACTGGAAGAAAACCAGGAATGCAAAGAAGATATTGAAACATGGAAATTATACGAAAATGAAGAAATAATAAGGAGGATAAGAGAATGGAAGAGTTAAGAAAACTAATAGCATTTGTTTTTCAGAGAAGCGGTAAGGAAAAAATGACGGAGAAGGAATTTTACATGACCCTTTCCTTTGAACTCGGATGGCTCACGCCGGGCGAGGGAATGAAAGTTATAGAAAAGGCTATGGGGTTAAATTTACTTAAAAAGGATGGTGATGAAATTTTTCCTTCTTTTAATTATAAGGATGAAGAGGTTCCTCTGGGCTTTAAATTTGATAATAAAAAATTGGAAGAGCTGGAAAAGGATTTGCTCTCCAAAATAGTGGGGAAAATATCACATGAGAGTAAGATAGGGGAGAAAAAAATCAGGGATGAAATAAGGAAAATTTCTGAGGATTTGGATATATATCCAGAGATTGCAGCTCTCCTGCTGGCAAAAAAGGTTGGCATAGAAGTAGATGAATTTATAGATGATGCAAAAGAATTTATAAAAAATAATTGAGGATCAGAGGCAGGAGCAGCACACCCATGCAGACGCTCCTCCTCACCTTCATCTCAAGACATGTTATTCCAATTAATGAAGCTACACCAAAAATCAATAAGCCTAAAAATCCAGTGAAAAGAAATACCATTACAAGAATTATAGAAATTGAAATTCTTATTAACTTTGTATATGAAATTTTGGAAATATTTTTTGCGACAAATTTACCAATATGCTTTGTAAGAAAATATGAAATGGTGGAAGATACAATAACTGCTATTAAAAGTAAGTTATAAGGATATGGAATCAAGAATCCACTCCATTTTTCCACATTAATAAATTCTCTCATAACAATTGCGAATCCGCTTCTTGCTTTCAGTATTATGAAAAGTGAGGCAAGAACAAAGAAATTTGTTGCTGTATTTGTAGCTGATAAAATCGCCACTATCGCTTCATTGCTCCTCTCTCTTTTCAAAGCCAATGCCAGAGTAGATGCAATTGCGGAGCTCACACCGGGCAATATTGCTACAATGCCTCCAGCCATCACCCCTCCACCTATATCTCTTTTCTTCACCCTTATTTCTTCTGCTTCCAAAGTCTGTTCAGGAAGTATTTTCTTTTCAGCATATAAAAGAGCTGGGGCGCCGAACAGGCCTGCTAAAGCTGGGAAAATGGGGGATGATTGAACGAGAAAGGATGTGTTTAAATCAATAATAACCATTCCAAAAATTCCTGCAAGTAAAAATATCAGAACGGCTTTCCAGATGTTTTCATTTGTGAAGATAACTATGGCGGAAATGCAGATTAAAATCCATGGCATGTTTTTTTCAATTATTTCGTAAAAATTAATTGGCTCTTCCATGACGAAACGGAATGGCAAAAGAAGAGCAAAGCATACTGCCACCGATGCCAAACTTGCCAGCGCAGATATGCATATTGCCTCATATCCTCTTCCCTGCAAAACCATTGAGTGAGCAGGCAGAACAAGCAGGGCAGTATCTTCTTCTGGCGCACCTATGAATGTCGATGGTATTATATCCAGAAAAGTATGGGATATTGCTGCAGCAACAATTAAAATGCAAAGATATGTGCCGATGCCAGCGGCAGATAAAATAGCAAGGAGAAGAATGGCGATGTTGTTTGTATGCAATCCAGGTATAATGCCTGTTACCGCTCCAATAAATGCCCCCATTATTGCAAAAGATATAATGAGTATAAGTTCAATCATAGCATTCCACTCCATGAAATGGCTGACAAATTTTCAGATAAAAATTGCAATTCTTTGGATTGTAAAGGAATAATGCCCTAACACATACCTTTTCATATTTCTCAAAGGGGACGGTTTCGTTGCAATAAACTCTTATTTTATAATCCATGTATTCATCGCTCAAATAGAAATATCCTGTGTATTTTGAATAAATGTATCCGGTAACATTCACATTCATCCCAATATATTTCTCATAATTTTCAGCCAAGTATGGTAATGAAATGGTATTCTCCTTCCATTTTTCAAGTATATCGATTCTATCTGCATATATTATTAGCTCTTCACCATATTCCCCAACTTTTCCTTTTGCTTTTACCAAATCTCCATACTCTATTTCATCGCAACCTTCACAATATATTTTTCCTGTTGCATTTCCATCGCTTATTTCTATAACATCTCCAGCTTTGTTTTTAACTACGCCCTCAACAACGACTTCTTTTCCTTCATATTTCCATAAATCTTTCAACTCAATTTCAGTAGGCTCAGAAAAAATTGAGATAAAGTAGAGAAAAATTATCCCAACGATAGCAAGAAGAGGATAAATTTTCCTCATAGCAAAAAATACATTATCAAATTTTAAAATTTGCTTTGGATTTTATAGAATACACAATGAATAAAAGAAAAGCTGCGAATAGAATGATAGATAATTCGATTTATGTTAGAAATCAAAATCAATTTTTCATACAGTTTCTATTGAAAACAAAACTTCTGTGCCTTTTAAGGCAGTTTGAATTCTGTCTGCAAAGTCAAGAAGTGTATCTATATCTGGTTCTTTATCCCATTCATACACAAAATCATAGCTTCCTCTTACAGCTTTGAAACCGAGGCCAAACAATCGGCTTTTTATCTCTGAGGGTTTTGCTCCTTCGCTGCTGAATATTATTGTAACATATGTTTTCATTCAATATTATAATAAGAAGAGATATAAAAAATTTTATTCCTTAATGAAAATTTGAAAAGGAGAATGAAAGAGTGTTTTATGTTTTATAATGCTGTCGCTTTCATTGGGAAAGCAATTCAATTTCGTCTCCACAAACATTACTTTTATAAATATGACATGCATTGAAATTTGAATGGAAATGTTTGAACTTGAGGACCTGCCTGGTGTTGGGCCTGCAATAGCGAAAAAACTGGAAGAAGCAGGATATACTGACTTGATGGCAATAGCAGTTGCATCTCCATCTGAGCTAGCAGATGTGGCTGATATTGGCGAGGGCACAGCAGCGAAGATAATACAGGCAGCCCGCGAAAGAGCGGATGTGGGTGGATTTGAAAGAGGAGATGTTCTTCTTGAAAAACTCAAGGAAAGGAAGCGTTTAACCACAGGTTCCAAAGCCCTAGATGAATTGCTTGGTGGAGGGTTCGAAACTCAGGCTATAACAGAATTATTTGGGGAATTTGGCTCAGGAAAAACTCAAATTGCTCATCAGCTCTGCGTTAATGTTCAGTTGCCTGAAGAAGAAGGAGGATTAGAAGGAGAGGCAATATTTATTGATACAGAAAATACTTTCCGCCCCGAAAGAATACTTCAGATGGCGGAGGGAGTTGGCTTAGACGGAAAAGAGGTTCTGAAAAAAATACATGTGGCAAGTGCTTTTAATTCCAATCATCAAATGATGCTTGTTGAAAAGGCAATGGAAGTTGCCAAAGAGTATCCCATAAAATTGCTTGTGGTGGACTCATTAACCGGACATTTCAGGGCAGAATATGTTGGCAGAGGCGCGCTGGCAGAGAGGCAGCAAAAGCTAAATAAGCATATGCATGCTTTGCTTAAGTTTGCCCGTATATATAATGCTGTTATATGCGTAACAAATCAGGTAGCAGCACGTCCGGATGTCTTTTTTGGTGATCCTACACAACCTATTGGCGGACACATAGTTGGCCATACTGCAATGTTTAGAATATATCTCAGAAAATCGAAAGGAGGCAAAAGAATAGCCCGTCTCATTGATTCACCACATCTGCCAGAAGGCGAGGTAGTTTTTACAGTAAAAGAAGAAGGAATAAGGGACTAAATGAGGCGAATAGAGCTGAGCCACGGAGCAGGCGGCAAAGATATGGCTTCTCTTATCAAAAATTTCATCCTGAAACATTTTGGAAATGGTGAGTCAGAAGTATCATTACGTGCATTAGATGACTCTGCCGTCGTAGATGGCATTGTATTCACAACAGACAGCCATACCGTTCAGCCTGTTTTCTTTCCCGGTGGTGACATAGGAAAGCTGGCTGTTGCAGGAACAGTAAATGATATTACTGCTTTAGGAGCTATGCCAATTGCAATGGCTTCTGCAATGGTTATAGAAGAAGGTTTTCCTGCAGAAAAATTTGAAGAGATAATAAAAAGCATGGCTTCTGTGGCAAGAGAAGCGGGCGTGGAAATTGTAACAGGAGATACAAAAGTTGTTGAGAGAGGTGGAATAAAAGATATTGTAGTAACCACCTCTGCCATAGGAAAGGAGAGCGAATGGCTAGGAAGAAATTTCGAGATTGCTGAGCGAGAAGGCAAATGGTTGCTCGATTCCATGCTGAGGCCAGGGGATAAAATAATAATAAATGGCAGCATAGCTGATCATGGCATAGCAATAATCTCAAAAAGAGAAGAATATGGTTTTGAAGGAAGCGTTGTATCAGATGTCGCCCCTCTCAATGGCTTGATGGAAAAGGCATTGAAAGAAGGAGGCATTGTGGCAGCCAAAGATGCTACTAGAGGAGGTATAGCCAATGCATTAAATGAAATGGCTGAAAAATCAGGAGTGGGCATAATAATTTATGAGGAAAGAATTCCAATAAATGAGGCAACGCTGGCAGCATGCGAAATGCTTGGCTTGGATCCGTTAACCATAGGAAATGAAGGAAAGATGTTGCTTGGTGTTGTAGAGGAAAAGGCTGAGGATGTTCTTAAGGCAATAAGAAGACATAAATACGGCAAAAAAGCAGAGATAATTGGAGAAGTTACAGAAGGAAAAAATGTCATAATGGAAACAAATGTTGGAGGAAAACGAATCATCGATGCTCCCATAGGAGACCCAATACCCAGAATATGTTAAATTTTCTTTAGCATCTCTTTTCTTTTCTCCTCGTCTTGGTATTTCTCTGGATTTTCTAGATAATCGACCACGATTTGATATTCCTCCTCGCTCATCATATCCTTTATCCATTCTATAGCTTCCTTGAATTTTATTAAGGAAAACAACTTTATGCCGTGCTGTTTCGCCACCTCTTCTGCTCCCTGCTGTCTATCTATTACTACAGCAACATGCCTGCATTTTATGCTGCAATTTCTTTTTTCTGCTTCAATTTCAAGCTGTTTTATGGCAACGAGCTTGCTATCAAATCTTGTCACAATATCATCTATAGCAACAAATTCATCTCCTTCCTCAATTTCTCCTTCAACCAGAGAATGCTCTCCATACTGGCCGGCATATTTCTGCAAATCTTCTATGCTTTTTACCCCTCCAATTTTTCTTGTATAACAGAGTGGCATGTTATGATGGAGTGAAATGGAAGTTGCTATCGGAATGCCAGCCATTGCAATGCCAAGCAATTTATTGCCATATCCTTTTATCTTCTCTCCAAGCAATTTTCCAATTTCATTTAATAAGGATGGATAGGTGGGCAACAATCGCAACTGTATATAAAATGGGCTCCATAAGCCAGATACAAGTTTCCATCCTTCTGGCTTATCTTTCAATGTTTTTATCAGCCCGTTTTTATACAGTTCAATGAAAATTTCTTTCTCATTCAAACTCCATCGCCTCCTTTGCAAATTTCTTTGCCGCCTTTGTTATATCCTCGCTTGCATATATAGCCGAGCCTATTATGGCATAGGCGGCATAACCACGCAAGATAGTGAAAGCTTTCCCTACTTCTCCTCCTTGCCTGCCTATTCCTGGCATACAGTATTTTGGCTCATTTATGAGGCCTGTGAGAAACAACTGATACTTTTTCATTGCCTCCTCTTTATTGCCAGGGAGTATGAAATATTCAACACCTTTCTTGGCTGCAATCTCATATATTCTTGCGGGAGCGTCATCGAGCAAGAAGCCGCCATCTTCTGCAAGATAAGCAGGATGTGTCATCTCTCCTCCAACCATTGGCACCATTTTATGGGCGAAAATTGCATCTATAAATGCTTTCTCGCTTTCTGGTCCTGCTTGAGGAAAAATAATAACGCTTTTTATATTGGCTGATTTACATGCTTCTGCAAATTTTTCTGCTATGTATGGGATATCTGTTCCAGCTTTCTGATGGTCATATATCACTGGCAATTGAAAATCGATTTGCTGCATTATATTTTTCAAACCATATTTTAATGCGAGGTTTGCACCTATCTTATATCCAACTATACCATCTATTCCATAGGTTTTTTCCACCAACTCCTTTAGCTTTTCTATATCTTCTACATCACATGCAATTATAATGCCGTGCTCTCTCTCAAACATGAAATAATATGCATTCCCCTTATTTTATCATTTTTACCTATTCTACAGGCATCCAGAGAATCTCTCCTCCTTTTTTGAGCTTATTTTTCTTTATGTTCTCTATAAATTCTGCTATTTCCCTGCCTGTCTTTGATAAATAATATCTCTTCTCCTCATCCTGCTCCAAAACGCCATCATCCTTCAACTTCTTTAAATGAAAACTCAGTTTGGGATTATCTTCTATGCCTAACTCCTGAGCTATTTTTGTAAATGGATATTTTTCTCCAGATGAAAGCAGAGATATTATCTTCCTCCTCATGTAATTTGAAATAGAATCTGACAGAACATCGAGATGCATATCCGTTATTACATCCTGGAGAGCCTTCTTTTTCTTCTCATCCAGGTTTTTCAAATTTGCTGATAGAATTAACTTACAGTTGTTTGCCAAGGCATTCTTATTCAACCATTGTAGAAAATTCCTTATTTCTTCTATGCTATTTGCCTTTAGCAGATATTCAATATCTGTAACAAGTATAACATTGCCTTTCCTAATATTTTTCTCTGCCTCCTCCTTGATTTCATCTAGCTTTCTGGGTTTCAAATCTTTTTCCAGAGAGATAGCAATAACATTATCCATATCTTTTACCCTATCAATGTTCCTTGTTATGCATATTCCTTTTCCTTTCTTTGCCAAACTCTGGAATTTCTCAAAACAATCTCCAGTAAAAACATCTTCAATTTTTCTGAATTTCACATCTTCTATGGCTGCGAGTATGCTTTTTTCGAGCTCCTCGATATTGAATGGTTTTCTTATATAATCTGATGCTCCTCTCTTCATCGCTTCAATGGCTGTATCAACTGTAGCATATGCCGTTATCATAACAACAGGTA